>NZ_JASCOY010000127.1:0-11848 GCF_029960075.1 Pseudomonas sp. PS02290 | reverse complement strand
GGGTGGCGCTCCACCCCGGTCACTCCCACATGGATCTTCTCCAGTAGAACCAGCATCACAGAGCAAAGATGCTGGAGCAGTGCAGATCAGCTATTCAGCGGTGTGATCAATCCCGTAAATCCGACTCATGAATCGGCTGGTCGCGGTGCGTTGCCCGCTGGTATTGCGCGGGCCATGTGGCTTGGCGTCCGCCCAGATGTTCATCGGCACGCAGCGGCCAGTACGGATCGCGCAGCAGTTCGCGGGCGAGGAAGATCAGATCAGCCTGGCCCGTCCGCAAAATGGTGTCGGCCTGGGTGGGTTCGGTGATCATGCCCACGGTGCCGGTGGCAATGCCTGACTCGCTGCGCACTCGAGCGGCGAATTCAGTCTGATAGCCCGGGCCCACCGGAATCTCGGCTTTGGCCGCAGTGCCGCCGGAAGACACATCAACCAGGTCGACGCTCAGCTCTTTCAAGCGTTTGCCCAGCTCGACGGTTTCATCCGCGTTCCAGCCGCCTTCCACCCAGTCGGTGGCCGAGACGCGCACGAACAACGGCAGGTCTGCGGGCCAGACTTCACGCACGGCCTTGGTGATTTCGAGGGTCAGACGGATGCGGTTTTCGAAAGAGCCACCGTATTGATCCTGACGCTGGTTGCTCAGCGGCGACAGGAACTGATGCAGCAGATAACCGTGGGCAGCGTGGATTTCGACCACTTTGAAACCTGCGGTCAAAGCACGTTTGGCAGCATCGACGAAGGCCTTGATGATGTCCTGAATCTGGGCTTCATCCAGCGCCGTAGGCACGGTGTAGGTCGGGTCGAAAGCGATCTTCGAGGGGCCCCAGGTCGCCCAGCCGCCTTGGTCGGCAGGGATGGCGCCGCTCTGGCTCACCCACGGCCGCCATGTACTGGCCTTGCGTCCTGCATGGGACAGCTGAATGCCGGCCACCGCGCCCTGGGCGTTGATGAATCGAGTGATGCGCTGGAGCGGCTCGATCTGCTCGTCGTTCCAGAGGCCGAGGTCTTCCGGGGTGATGCGCCCGTCCTGGGTTACCGCCGCCGCTTCGGTGAAAATCAGCCCGGCGCCGCCGACCGCGCGACTGCCCAGATGGACCAGATGCCAGTCATTGGCCAGGCCGTCGGCGCAGCTGTACTGACACATCGGCGAAACCACGATGCGATTGCGCAGGGTCAGTTGGCGAAGGGTGTAGGGTTCAAGCAGCAGGCTCATGGGCACCTCTCAGGTCGTGTGGCAGGTTCCATACGTTGCGAACCTTGAGCCTAGTCGACAACCCGAGCGAAGTGAGGGTTCACTCATTTCCCGGCTGAAGCCAGACATCCTGAAACAACGCGTACACCTGTAGGACTGGCTTTAGCCGGGAAGGCGTCAGTGGCCACACCGCAAGTTGATCGCAGTTCAGCGTGGCGAGAGGTGAACCACCATCAGTTGCACGGTTTCGTTGCCGCGGAATTCGTTCAGGTCCAGCTTGTACGCCAGCTCGACCCAGCGCACGGTCGGGTTGGGCCATACGTCGCGATCGACGCTGAAGGCGATGCCTTCGAGCTTGACGCTGCCGCATTCAGTCTTGAGTACCATCTTCAGATGGCGCTCGCCGACCACTCGCTGCTCCACCAGCTGAAACACGCCATGGAACAACGGCTCGGGAAAGTGTTGCCCCCACGGGCCGGCGTTGCGCAGCGCACGGGCCAGTTCCAGGTGAAACTCTTCGACGGCCAGTGTGCCGTCGGACAGCAGCCGGCCGGTCAGGTCTTCTTCCTTGAGCTGGCGGCGAACTTCAGCATCGAAGGCCTCGGCGAATGCCGGGAAGTTGCCTTCCGGCAGCGACAGCCCGGCCGCCATCGCATGACCGCCGAACTTGCTGATCAGCTCCGGATGTTTAGCCGCCACGGCATCGAGCGCGTCGCGGATGTGAAAGCCCGGCACCGAACGCGCCGACCCCTTCAGCACACCCTCGCCTGCGCTGGCGAAGGCAATGGTCGGGCGGTGATAACGCTCTTTCAAACGCGAGGCCAGAATGCCGATCACGCCCTGGTGCCATTCGGGTTCGAACAGACACAGACCAAACGGCATCGACTCCAGCGGCAGGTCCTTGAGCTGGGCGAGCGCCTCGCGCTGCATGCCCTGCTCGATGGATTTGCGGTCCTGATTGAGCTCGTCCAGACGCACGGCCATTTCCCGCGCCTCGGTCTCGTCATCGCAGAGCAGGCATTCGATGCCCAGGCTCATGTCATCCAGGCGCCCGGCCGCGTTCAGGCGTGGGCCGATGATGAACCCCAGGTCGGTGGAGGTGATGCGCGAGGCCTCGCGACGGGCGACCTCGAGAATGGCGCGCAACCCCGGACGGGCACGACCGGCGCGGATGCGCATCAGCCCCTGGTGCACCAGAATCCGGTTGTTGGCGTCCAGCGGCACGACGTCGGCGACACTGCCCAATGCCACCAGATCCAGCAACTCGCCCAGATTGGGTTGAGCGCGGCCCTCGAACCAGCCGATGTCCCGCAGTCGTGCGCGCAAGGCCATCAACACATAAAAAATCACGCCAACGCCGGCCAGCGACTTGCTCGGGAAGGTGCAGCCGGGCTGGTTCGGGTTGACGATGGCATCGGCCGCCGGCAATTCGTGGCCGGGCAAGTGGTGATCGGTGACCAATACCTGCAAGCCCGCCGCCTTCGCTGCTGCGACGCCTTCAACGCTGGAAATGCCGTTGTCCACGGTCATGAGCAAATCAGGCTGGCGCTCAAGGGCGACCTGGACGATTTCCGGTGTCAGGCCGTAGCCGAATTCGAAACGGTTCGGCACCAGATAGTCCACATGCGCCGCACCGAGCAGACGCAGACCTAATACACCCACCGTGCTGGCCGTCGCGCCATCGGCATCGAAGTCGCCGACGATGAGGATACGCTGACGCTGCTGCAATGCAGTCACCAGCAAATCGACGGCGGCCTCGATGCCCTTGAGCTGTTGGTAGGGAATCAGCCGGGCGAGGCCCTTGTCGAGCTCTTCCTCCGAGGCCACACCGCGCGCTGCGTATAACCGGGTGAGCAAAGGCGGCAGATCGCCAAGAAAAGGCAGGGTGTCAGGTAACTCGCGTGGTTCGATGCGCATTCGGGTTCCGCTGGTGTTCTCGTTGGGGCCGGTTGGGTGTAGCGATGCCACCGCGATGCCGCTGTTGTAGCGTCGCAATGCAGGACTGAATCAGCCCCGCTCGCCTGCCAGCCACTGCAGTTGCACTTCGTGCTGGCCGCGATCATCGGTGACGAAGATCGTGCCTTCGCTGATCATCACGTCCCACTTGATCACCCGGGGCATGTCCTTGGCCAGGATTTCCAGTACCCCCTGGGGGACCGAAGCGATATTGACGTTCTTCAGCGTCTTGATCGCCGGTATGACCTTGCCTTCCCACACCCGCAGACTGCCGTAGGCCAGCAGGCTGGTGCGTTCGGTGCGGCGCGAGCACCACGTCAGGCGGTCGGCGTCGGGCTGGCCCACTTCGATCCAGTGCAGCACGCGATCGTCCAGGCTCTTTTCCCACAACGCAGGCTCGTCGACGTCCGACAGACCGCGGCCAAACGACAGATGCTCGTTGTACCAGAAGGCGTAGGCCAGCAGGCGCACGGTCATGCGCTCTTCGGTCTCCGAAGGGTGACGGGCGATGGTCTGCTTGACGGTTTCGTAGACCCCGCGATCAAGGTCGGTGAGATTGAGTTCGAACTTGTAGGTCGTGGACGGCTGGGCCATGAACGGGCTTCTAATAGAGACGGGAAAGGCGGCAAGTCTACCCGATGCAGCCCCGTTGAACGACCGAACTCGATGAGCGATGCGGCTCGCCCTTCAGATCGGAGCTGGGGCACAACGTTCGCGAGGCGTTACTCATGCCCCCATGACATGTGTTAAATAAATGAGGCACATCACCGATTCCTTGCTGCGAGACGCTGTCGATGAGGGTCAACGCTTCCATGCATGTCACCGGTTCCCGAATGCGCGCCGTGCTGCTCGCTGCTCTGCTCACTAGCCTGCCCGGTACCGCGTCGGCACGTGAAACGCTGATCTGGCTACTGCGCGACTTCCCGCCGCTGACTATATTTTCCGGGCCGTTGGCGGGCCAGGGCGCCATCGACAAGCTGATGCCTGAGCTGACCGCCCGGATGCCGGAATACGATCACCAGATCATGCACGTCAATCGCGCGCGCGGAACGCAGATGCTCAATGACCCCGACGTGTTCGCCTGCGACCCGACCCTGCTGTGGACGCCCGAGCGCGACAAAACCATGTTGTTTTCCATCCCCTCATATGCCACGCCCAGTAATGGCGTGACGATCGAGCGCAGCCGCCACGCGCTGTTCGCACCTTTCATCGACGCCGACGGCCGCCTCGACCTCGCCGCCCTGCTGGCCAGCGACAGCGTTGATGTAGGCATCGTCGGCGAACGCAGCTACGGCCCGGTCATCGATAAGGTGTTGCGCGAGACCACTCGCCCCAAACGTCTGATCCTGCACTACGGCAACACGGCGGTGGGCAGCATGCTGGAAATGGAACGGCTGGATCGCTTTCAAGCGATTATCAGTTACTGGCCGGAAGCCCGATTTCACGCTCAGCAACAAGGCATTCCCCTGGATGCGCTGGAATTTCTCCCGGTCAAGGGCGTGCCCAAATACCAGTTTGCTCACATTGCCTGTTCGAAGACCGAGAAGGGACGCGCGGCGATGGAGATCATCAACCGGGAAATGCGTGTGCTGCGGGTGACGCGGCTGATCGGGTTTTACGCGGAGTGGATGGTCAAGAAGGAGGAGTATCTGCGCGACGCCCAGACATTCTTTGAAGAACCGCCGAACTGACCCGGCATAGACCCGCGGCCTGGAGCGAAAAGCCGAATTTGAGACAAAAGAAACCCCGAGCAGCGGGGAGACTACTCGGGGTCAACCGTGGTCCATCTTGGACCCGTACGGCAGGCAGCATGAACATCGGAGCACAATGCCTGCGCCTGCCATAACTGATAGGAGCCTACTGAATCGAGAAGGTTCCCCGCAGCTCAGACGAAAGGTCGAGCTGCAGCGTAAGCAACGGACTGGGACACATTGCGCATGGCTGCGATGACACAAGGCTCAATGCGCCCTTCTGCCACCATCAAATCACGGTGAAGACCATCTACCACGTCAGTCAGCTGGCGCTTGTCGCCCAGTTGCGACGCAGAAAAAACACGCTCGATCACTATCGCACCCGCTGGATTTTTCAGCGTCACCAGACGCTCGCCCAGAATACCGGCAGGGCCAATGCTCACCTGATAAGGGGACAGCGCTTCGCTCAGTAGCAAGCTGATATTTTCCATCCGGATCACCACTCAACAATTTGAATGCAAAGGTGCTAACCAATGACCATTGGCAGCAGTGGAAAGTTCTGCGCACTGTGGCGAGTTGACACATGCGCACTGCCTGCCGCAGTTTGATTCCGGAGCATGCCTGGCGAATGTGACAGGCAGAATTCACGCGCCTGACGTCTTCGCCTGCTCCAGGTCGTCGAGCAGCGCCCTCAACTGGCCTGCCGCCTGCTCGGCCGCTAGACGGGCATCGTGCAACTCACCCTCCAGACGCTTGCGTTCGCTGATGTCCATCCATCCACCGAGCAAGCCCTGCAGCTGACCATCCGCGCGATGGTAGGGGGCCGTCCATTCCGAGACGTCGATCTGGCGTCCTCCCAGCCGCAGTACCCGCTCGGTAAACACACGCTCCCGCGTCTCCAGCATTTTCATGTAGTCAGCGTGCATCTGCTGGGCGAGGTCGCCGGGAATGAGGTCAACATCGATCAGGCGACGACCCTGCAATTGCTCGTAACTGATGCCGAAAATTTCCTCATAACTGCGGTTGCAGGCGACAAGACGGCCCTGAAGATCACGCACGTAAATCGGATTGGGGATGCCGTCGAGCAGTATCCGCTTGAAGGCAAGCTGGTCACCCAGTTGCGCCTCGGCGCGCTGCCGCTGGTGAATCTGGAACTTCAGGCGGCTGCTCCAGGCCAGTGACACCAGCCCCAGCAGTAAGGAAGCGCCAGTGAGCCAGTATATCCAGGCGGGAATGCGGTTCCAGACCGAGGGGTGAGGATTCGCCGCGCCGAGCCATTTCAGGCGGATCGCACGCATTTCAGCCACCGGGAATTCCTCCAGAGCCTTGTTGAGTATGCCGAGCAATTCGGGCTGGCTTCTGACGACCGAAAATTTGTCCGGCGACCACATGCCCTCGACGCTGCGTCCGACCTTCAGCTCGCCCAATGGATACAACCACGCGCCGGCCTCGTTCTGGATGGTCGCGTCGGCGTCGCCCTTCTCCACCAGTCGGCGGGCATCCTCATAGGTCGCCACAAGCTTGAGCTGGATATGCGGATAGCGTTGCTGAATGAACCCGAGCAACGCGTGTCGTGCGGGAAGCGCCAGCACCTTGCCGGTCATGTCCGACAGCTGGAAGGACGGGTTACTGTCAGCGTGCACGAGAAAGACCCAGTTGTTGCCGCCAAATGCGTAGGTGAAATTCAACAGCCCTTTGCGTTCCGGGTTTTCGGCCAGCGTGGTGTTCATGTGTGCACTGCCGTCCGTCAACGTCTCCAGCAAATCTTCGGTCGAGGCCGATTCCTGATACACGAACTGCAAACCGGTCATTCGCGAAATACGCGCGAGCACATCCACGTTCAAACCCACCCAGCGACCTTGAGCATCCTTGTAGACGTAGGGAGGGTGCTGGGTGGAGGCGACGATGACCTGCGGATGTCTGCGAATCCACCGCCGTTCGATCGCGTTGATGTTCACCTGCCGTCGGGCAAGATCGGCGCCCAACCCGAGGGTCCAGCGCCCCTGGATTTCACGGATGACAGCGTCGTCCACGCCTACCAGCGCTCGGTCGAAGAGCGCCCGCAGCGTCGAGTCTTGCTCTCGGAAGGCGAATGAAAAGCCTGTGGATGGCAACAGGCTGTCGAACTTGGTCTGTAAACCGAGGTAAGGCCGCAACAGGCTGTAAGACTGCACCGTCAGCTCATTGGCAATGAAGGCGTCGGCGGAGTCGTTCGCCAGTGCCTCCATCGCGCTGTACAGCGTGGGCGCGACGACGATCTCGCTGTCCGGGTAGAGCCGCTGAACCTGCGCTTCGTCCGCATAACCGTCCAGCAGCAACACGCGCTTTCCTCTCAGCGAAGGGTGCAGATCAGCGTCGTTGCCTCTGCCAAATACCACTGTTCGGTCAGGAATGTAGTCACGGCTGAATGCCAGTCCGGACGTTTCTCGCTCGAAACCGTTGGCGCTGGTCAGCAAGTCGATTTCTCCGGCCAGCAATGCCTTGACCGCCTGGGCGCGCTTTGCGAACCCGCGTATCTGCACGGGCATGGAAAGCCGCGCACTGATCAGGCTCAGGTAATCCGCGCTGATGCCTTGATAGCGATTATGGTCGGTGGTGATGTCGATGGGCTCATGATCAGCAACGGAAATGCCGACTCTCAGCACTTTCCGTGCGTTCAGCCACTGGCGGTCCGCCTCGTCAAGAACAAGCGGCTGTTGCGCCACGAAGGGCGCGCTCAGGCCGAACCGCAAGCTTTCAGCCGCATGGCCTGCGCGACTGCAGATGCACACGAGCATCAGCAACGCCCACAGCGCCGGTTGGAGATTCAGAATGCGGCTGCTAAATGCCGCTGAGTAAAAATGTTTAACAACCACGGGCTTATACCGAAAGAAGAAAATTCTTCGGAAGTGTGGCACGCAGAAAAAACAAGGCCCGCTGCGAGGCGGGCCTTAGTTGTTACACGGCGATACGGTCAGAGAGGTTTGCCACGATTACCGTGCTGGCTGACAAAGGCCTGCATGGCTTTGAGGTCATTTGGCAGAACAGTGCAGCGCTCGTCTCGCTCGAACAAATCAGACAAATGTGCAGGCAGCTCAAGCGCTTTTCCTACACCGGCTTTCAGCACGGCGTCCGGGAACTTGACCGGATGCGCCGTTCCCAAGATCACCATTGGCGTGTCCAGGCTGCGGCGGCAGTCCCGCGCGGCTTTCACGCCGATTGCAGTGTGCGGATCGAGCAGCTCGCCGGTGCTGGCGAACACTTCAGCGATGGTCTTGCAGGTGTCTTCGTCACTGACCGCCAGCGAATCAAACAGCTTGCGGGTCTCGGTCCAGCGCTCTTCCTGAACGCTGAAACCGCCGCCCTGCCTGAAGTTGGCCATGAGTTCGGCAATTGCGCCGCCGTTGCGACCGTGCATGTCAAACAGCAGACGCTCGAAGTTGGACGACACCATGATGTCCATCGACGGCGACAACGTGGCGTGCAGGGTTTCCTTGACGTACTGATTGCCGCTCATGAAGCGGTGCAGGATGTCGTTGCGGTTGGTGGCAACCACCAGCTGGCTGATCGGCAAGCCCATGTTGCGAGCGAGGTAACCGGCGAAGATGTCGCCGAAGTTGCCGGTCGGCACGGAGAACGCCACCGAACGCGCCGGGCCGCCCAACTGCAGCGCCGCGTGGAAGTAGTAAACGATCTGGGCCATGATCCGCGCCCAGTTGATCGAGTTCACCGCGACCAGACGCGTACCCTTGAGGAAGCTCTGGTCGGCGAAGCTGTTCTTGACCATTTCCTGGCAGTCGTCGAAGTTGCCTTCGATCGCGATGTTATGGATGTTCTCGCCGAAGATGGTGGTCATCTGGCGGCGCTGAACATCGGACACGCGGTTGTTCGGGTGCAGAATGAAGATGTCGACGTTATCGCAACGACGGCAGCCTTCGATGGCGGCCGAGCCGGTGTCACCCGAGGTGGCGCCGATGATAACCACGCGTTCGCCGCGCTTCTCGAGCACATAATCCAGCAGACGACCCAGCAGTTGCAGGGCAAAATCCTTGAACGCCAGGGTTGGCCCGTGAAACAGCTCCAATACCCACTCGTTGCCGTTCAGCTGACGCAGCGGCGCAACCGCAGCGTGGGAAAACACGCCGTAGGTTTCTTCGAGAATCTTCTTGAAATCCGCGTCGGGAATGCTGCCCGTCACGAACGGACGCATCACGCGAAAAGCCAGCTCGTGATAAGGCAGGCCGGCCCAGGACGCAATCTCTTCCTGCGTAAAGCGCGGCAGGTTTTCCGGCACATACAGACCGCCATCGCTTGCCAGACCGGTCAGCAGCACATCTTCGAAATTCAGGGCCGGTGCCTGGCCGCGGGTACTGATATAGCGCATTTTTCAAACCTTCGGTTTGGGCGGCGAGCTCAAAGAGACCAGCTGCAAGTCAAAACGCTTTGTCTTTGACCTGCAGCCCGGAGCCTCGAAGCTCACCGCGATATAAGTTTGCTGTTACTTGCAGCTTGCCGCTTGCGGCTCGTCTCAGTTCAGATGCTCGACGCGGATGCGCACAACCGGTCCGGCAACGTCTTCCAGCGCTTCCAGCGCTTCGATCGCATCGTTCATGCGTTTTTCGACCACGCGGTGGGTCAGCAGGATCATCGGCACCAGGCCGTCATGTTCTTCGACTTCTTTCTGCATGATCGATTCGAT
The DNA here is from genome assembly GCF_029960075.1 of Pseudomonas sp. PS02290. Taxonomy (NCBI): domain Bacteria; kingdom Pseudomonadati; phylum Pseudomonadota; class Gammaproteobacteria; order Pseudomonadales; family Pseudomonadaceae; genus Pseudomonas; species Pseudomonas sp. PS02290. Next base: position 2,331 of record NZ_JASCOY010000127.1, on the reverse strand, counting down.
GTTGATGCCGCGTTCGGACAGAATGCTTGCCACCTGGGCCAGCACGCCGGGATGATCCTTGGCCTGGATGCGCAGGTAGTACGCGCTTTCACACGCGTCGATCGGCAGGATCGGGTGGGCCGACAGCGAATCGGGCTGAAAGGCCAGATGCGGAACGCGGTTTTCAGGGTCGGTGGTCAGGGCACGGACCACATCGACCAGATCCGCCACGACGGATGAAGCGGTCGGCTCCATGCCGGCACCTGCGCCGTAGAACAATGTCGAGCCGGCGGCGTCGCCGTTGACCATCACGGCGTTCATCACGCCATTGACGTTGGCGATCAGACGGTCCGCCGGGATCAGGGTCGGGTGGACGCGCAGTTCGATACCGCTCGGCGTGCTGCGGGCGACGCCCAGGTGCTTGATGCGGTAGCCCAGCGCTTCGGCGTAATTCACGTCGGCGGTGGTCAGCTTGGTGATGCCTTCGGTGTAGGCTTTGTCGAACTGCAGCGGGATGCCAAAGGCGATGGACGCCAGAATGGTCAGCTTGTGCGCCGCGTCGATTCCTTCGACGTCAAAGGTCGGATCGGCTTCTGCATAGCCCAGCGCCTGCGCTTCAGCGAGGACGTCCGGGAAGGTGCGGCCCTTTTCGCGCATCTCGGTGAGGATGAAGTTGCCGGTGCCGTTGATGATGCCGGCGACCCAGTTGATGCGGTTGGCCGACAGGCCTTCACGAATGGCCTTGATCACCGGGATACCGCCCGCCACCGCCGCTTCGAAAGCCACGATGACGCCCTTCTCACGGGCCTTGGCGAAAATTTCGTTGCCGTGCACGGCGATCAGCGCCTTGTTGGCGGTGACCACGTGCTTGCCGTTTTCGATGGCCTTGAGCACCAGCTCGCGGGCGATGGTGTAGCCACCGATCAGCTCGATGACGATGTCGATTTCAGGGTTGCTTGCCACGTCGAACACGTCGGTCGTGGTCGGGGTACCGGTAATCTGGCAATTGGGGTTTGGTGTACGCATGGCAATTTGCGCCACTTCGATTCCACGCCCGGCACGGCGGGCAATTTCCTCGGCGTTACGCTTTAGCACATTGAAGGTACCGCCACCGACAGTACCCAGCCCACAGATGCCTACTTTGACCGGTTTCACTATGAACTCCCCATAAAACGGCCGACGCGAGGCCGGCCGTGGAATCAGCCGCATTCAGCACGGCTCGCTATTGATGAAGCGCTACGGACAGGCCGCTTCAATGTTTACCGCAGGAGGCTGCGATAAACGAAATTACTTGGCACTCAGCGCGAGTTTGGCCACTTGTGGCGCCGGCTGGTAGCCCGGAATCAGCTGACCGTCGGCCAACACGATGGCCGGTGTGCCGTTCACGCCGATGGACTGGCCGATTTCAAACTGCTTGGTGACCGGGTTGTCGCATTTGGGCGCCTGGATATTCTTGCCATCGACCATGCGGTCCATTGCACCGCGGCGGTCCTTGGAGCACCAGACGGCCTGAAGTTGTTCGTCACCCGGCGAGCCCAAACCCTGACGCGGGAACGCGACATAACGCACTTCGATGCCGCGCTTGTTCAGCTCCGGCACTTCGGCGTGCAGTTTGTGGCAGTACGGGCAAGTGGTGTCGGTGAACACCGTGATGTGGGATTTGGTCTCGCCCACGGCTGGGTAGACGACCATTTCAGCGGCAGGAATGCCATTGATGGTCTTGGAAATCGCCTGACGCTCGACCTTCTCGGTCAGGTTGACCGGCTTGCCGGCCTGCATCTGATAAAGGTTGCCCTGCATAACGAACTGGCCGTCGCCGCTGGCATACAGCACGCGACCGCCCTTTAGATTCACTTCGTAAAGGCCGTTCAACGGACTGCTGGAAATGCTCTCGACGGGAATCTCCAGATTCAGCGATTCCAGGGTCTTGCGAATGGCTTTGTCGGACGCCTCGTCGGCGTGGGCAAACAGGCTGAAAGAGCTGGCCAGCGCTACAACGGCAGCACCGAGAAAACGAGTGACGCGCATGAAAACTCCTCGAGCGGTGAGCAGACGGGCCGGGCTGAAAACGGGTGGCGGAAAAGCACCGGGAGGTTTTCAGGGCCTTGATCTGCGAAACCGGCAAAGCCTATCACATAAGGCTCGCGAGGCCGACTGACGTTGGGGGATAGACGCGGTCTGAGTTAGATCGCCGGCCCCCGTCGGTGAGGTGGCGCAGGAGCGAATTTTCCGAGGCGGAGAACAGTGGCGGCGATCAACGCCGCCACTGCGCCCCTGCTGGTGCAATAGCTTAAACGTTGAACTTGATTGAACCGTCTGGGTTATAAGTTGCGATCAGCTTAAATTTCAGCT
>NZ_JASCOY010000126.1:0-12138 GCF_029960075.1 Pseudomonas sp. PS02290 | reverse complement strand
CTGAACCGAAGCATTCCTCGCTGCTTACTTCGTCCAACTCTTTGATTATCAAGGAGTTTTCCGTTTCGTCTGCGCCGGAAGTGGGGCGAATTATAGACAGATCCAGAGGGGCGTCAAGCACTTATTTAAACTTTGGTGGCAACGTTGCGGCTATTGGCCCGACGACGCTGGATACGCCCAGCAATTACGGGGATCCTAAGCACAAGAAGCAGTGCGCCGATCGTTGCATATATAGCCCACTCCTTTAGATCAGCCCGCACAATCCAGAGCATGTGCAGTAACCCCAGCCCCAGAATCAGGTAACTGAGCCGATGCAGCTTCTTCCAACGCACTCCTAAACGGCGCTGACTATAGCGATTGGAGGTGACCGCCAGCGACAACAGACCTAGAAAACCCAGCGCACCGACAATAATGTACGGTCGCTTGACCAGCTCCACGCCCAACTGCGCCCAGTCGAAGCCCAGAATAAAGAAGCCATAACCCAGCATGTGCAGCGACACATAGGTGAAACACCAAAGCCCCAACTGCCGGCGAACGGCGACCCAGCCGGGCCAGCCCGTCGTGCGCTGCAATGGGGTCATCGCCAGCGTGATCAAAAGCAGGGTCAATGTTCCGAGGCCCAAGCGATCAACAAGCACTTTCCCGGGATCCGGCCCCAAAGCAAAAATCCACGCCTGGTAGAGCCAATACATGGGGACTAACGCTGCTGCGATGAAGACCGACACTCGCCAGTAGATGAAGCGCATCAATAGTTTTTCCGGAGATCCAGGCCTGTATAAAGAGAAGCAACCTGCTCCCCATACCCGTTGAACATCTCGGTCTGGCGAATATTCGGGCTGAACAGCCCGCTAGGCAAACGTCGCTCGTGCGCTTGGGTCCAACGGGGGTGGTCAACCGTCGGGTTCACATTGGCGTAGAAACCGTACTCGCTTGCCGCAATGCTTTGCCAAGTGGTTTTCGGCTGCTCGCTCGTCAGGCTGATGCGCACGATGGACTTCGCGCTTTTAAATCCGTATTTCCAAGGCACGATCAGACGCAGCGGCGCGCCGTTCTGATTGGGCAGCTCCCGTCCATACATGCCCACCGCCAGAATCGCGAGGGGATTCATCGCCTCATCCAGGCGCAGACCTTCTACATAAGGCCAGTCGATCAATGCAAAGCCGGAGCGCTGGCCAGGCATGGTCTTCGGGTCCTGCAGCGTTTCGAAGCGGATGTATTTGGCACTCGCCGTGGGTTCAACCTGCTTGAGCAGCTCGGAGATCGGGAAACCCAGCCAAGGGATCACCATCGACCACGCCTCTACACAGCGCAGACGATAGATACGCTCCTCCAGCTGATAAGGCTTCATGAAGTCTTCAAGCGCGTAGCGGCCAGGCTTGGCCACCTCCCCGTCGATGACAACGCTCCACGGCTCGGTTTTCAGGGAGCCGGCGTTTTGCGCAGGATCGCCCTTGTCGGTGCCGAATTCGTAGAAGTTGTTGTAGTGGGTCGCATCCTTGAACGGCGTGATCGTCTCGTCCTTGACGGTAACGGCTTGCCACTTGGTCGCAGGCAATTTGCCTTTGAACCAGTCCGGCGCGGCGCCGGCTTCAACGTCGGCGTAGCGCGAAGCTTCTTCGGCTTGGGCCCAACGAGGCATAGCGCTGACGGCGAGCCCTGCAAGTGAGCTGCCGAGCAACGCGCGGCGAGAGAGATAAATGGATTCGGGCGTGACATCCGATTCTTTGCAATCAGATGTGGAAGGGATCTTGATCAGCATGATGACTCCGCAGTTATAGAGAACTGAAGCATCTATAGCTGCGGAGTATGCGGGAAATGCAGGCCGACTAACTACCTCTGGCGACGCAGACGCAGCAGGTACTGGATCGGACCAGACGCTGCATAGCCGAGGAATATCAGCAGCAGAATACGCGGAGGATCACTGAACACGACGGCGAACACCAGAACCACCGCGAGGATCGCAACAAACGGCACTCGCCCCTTGAGATCCAGCTCTTTGAAACTGTTGTATTTGATGTTGCTGACCATCAGCATCCCGGCAGCAGCAACCAATAGAGCGACCAGGAACGACAATTTCGAACCCTGAATGCCGTAATCGCTGAAGGCCCAGACGGTGCCTGCGACTACGCCCGCCGCGGCAGGACTTGCCAGCCCGATGAAGTAACGCTTGTCCGCCTTGCCTACCTGAGTGTTGAAGCGCGCCAGACGCAATGCTGCGCCCGCGACATAGATGAAGGCGACCATCCAGCCGACCTTGCCCATGTCGCCCAGGGCCCAGCCAAATGCCAACAACGCCGGCGCCACGCCAAAAGCAACCATGTCGGACAGCGAGTCATACTCTGCGCCGAATGCGCTCTGGGTGTTGGTCATCCGCGCGACGCGGCCATCCAGACCGTCCAGGACCATGGCAACGAAGATGGCGATGGCGGAAAACGCAAAGTATTTACTCGCGCTCACCTGATCACCTGCACTCAATGCGCTCTGCGCACTCATGGCGCTGATGATTGCGTAGAAGCCGGCGAACAGATTCGCGGTGGTGAACAGATTGGGCAGCAGGTAGATGCCGCGATGACGGACCTGGCGCCCTTCGGCGTCATGCCCCTCTTCAATGTGTTCATCGATCGGTAGCAGGCTTTCGGCGTCAGAAGCCTTGTTCGGCTCTTCGGGACGTTCGCTCATGGACAATACCTTGCAGCTGAAAAATTTCGACAAATGCTTGTGGCCTCTGGGCCGACAAACGATGCAGCTTTATACCAGATGAGCCCCCATAACGAAAAAACGCGACCCGAAGGCCGCGTTTTTTCCTGCAAGAACTGATCTGTGATCTTAGTTCTTGGCTTGGTCGACGATTTTGTTCTTGGCGATCCAAGGCATCATCGAGCGCAGTTGCTCACCAATGATTTCCAGACCATGCGCCTTGTTGTTACGACGCTTGGCGGTCATCGAAGGGTAGCCACTGGCGCCCTCGGCGATGAACATCTTCGCGTATTCGCCGTCCTGGATGCGCTTCAGAGCGTTGCGCATGGCCTGACGGGATTCGGCGTTGATGACTTCCGGGCCGGTCACGTACTCGCCGTATTCGGCGTTGTTGGAGATCGAGTAGTTCATGTTGGCGATCCCGCCTTCGTACATGAGGTCGACGATCAGCTTCAGTTCGTGCAGGCACTCGAAGTAAGCCATTTCCGGCGCGTAGCCGGCTTCCACCAGCGTTTCGAAACCGGCTTTGACCAGTTCAACGGTACCGCCGCACAGAACGGCTTGCTCGCCGAACAGGTCGGTTTCGGTCTCGTCCTTGAACGTGGTTTCGATGATGCCGGTACGACCGCCGCCAACACCCGACGCGTACGACAGAGCGACGTTCTTGGCGTTGCCCGAAGCGTCCTGGTAAACGGCGATCAGGTCAGGGATGCCACCGCCTTTGACGAACTCGGTACGCACGGTGTGGCCCGGTGCTTTTGGCGCGATCATGATCACGTCGAGGTCGGCACGTGGAACAACCTGGTTGTAGTGAATCGCGAAGCCGTGGGAGAAGGCCAGTGTTGCGCCCTTCTTGATGTTCGGCTCGATTTCGTTCTTGTACAGCTGAGACTGGAATTCGTCCGGGGTCAGGATCATGACCAAGTCTGCACCGGCGACAGCGGAAGCCACGTCGGTCACTTTCAGGCCGTGAGCTTCAGCTTTGGCGACAGTGGCCGAACCCTTGCGCAGGCCAACGGTGACATCAACGCCCGAGTCTTTCAGGTTGCACGCTTGAGCGTGGCCCTGAGAACCGTAACCGATGATGGCAACTTTTTTGCCCTGGATGATCGAAAGGTCGCAGTCTTTGTCGTAATAAACTTTCATGAAATTCCCCTGATAACTTGGCCACAAGGCCATTTGCAAAATTAGGTTAGATGCTCAGCACTTTGTCGCCGCGGGCAATGCCCGTGACGCCGCTTCGTACGGTTTCCAGAATGGCGGTGGTGCCAATCGCCTGGATGAAGCTGTCCAGCTTGTCGCTTGTCCCGGTCAACTGCACGGTATAGACGCTGCTGGAGACGTCGACGATCTGGCCGCGAAAAATGTCGGTGGTACGCTTGATCTCGGCACGTTGTGCGCCAGTGGCTTTCACCTTGATCAGCATCAGCTCGCGCTCGATGTGGGCGCTTTCCGACAGATCGACCAGCTTGACCACCTCGACCAGCTTGTTGAGGTTCTTGGTGATTTGCTCGATCACTTCATCATGTCCAACGGTGGTCAGCGTCAGACGCGAGAGAGTCGGGTCCTCGGTTGGCGCCACTGTCAGGCTCTCGATGTTGTAATTGCGCTGCGAAAACAGGCCGACCACACGAGACAGCGCGCCCGGTTCGTTTTCCAGCAATAGCGAAATGATGTGGCGCATGGTTATGTCCGCTCCGTCTTGCTCAGCCACATGTCACGCATGGACCCGTCTCTGATCTGCATCGGATAAACGTGCTCGCTGACGTCGACCTGGATGTCGAGGAACACCAGGCGATCTTTCATGGCGAACGCTTCTTCCATCTTCGGCTTCAGGTCCTTGAGATCGGTGATGCGCATGCCGACATGACCGTAGGCCTCGACCAGCTTCACGAAGTCAGGCAACGACTCCATGTAGGAGTGCGAGTGACGGCCGCTGTAGCTCATGTCCTGCCACTGACGGACCATGCCGAGCACGCCGTTGTTGAGCAGGATGATCTTCACCGGCAGGTTGTACTGCAGGCAGGTCGACAGCTCCTGAATGTTCATCTGAATGCTGCCTTCGCCGGTGACGCAGGCGACATTGTCATTCGGGAAACTCAGCGCAACGCCCATCGCGGCAGGCAGGCCAAAACCCATCGTGCCGAGACCGCCGGAGTTGATCCAGCGATTGGGTTTGTTAAAACGATAGTACTGAGCCGCGAACATCTGGTGCTGACCTACGTCGGAGGTGACGTAGGCATCGCCTTTGGTCACTTCGCACAGCGTCTCGATCACGGTCTGCGGCTTGATGACGCTTCCGTCGCCACGGTTGTACGGGAACAGGTCACCGCCGGCCCGCCACTCTTCGATCTGCTTCCACCACGTCTCGACCGAATCCTTGTTGGGGGTTTCGGCAAGCTCTTTGAGGGTCGCAACCATTTCGGTCAGGACGCTTTCCACCGGACCAACGATAGGCACGTCGGCCTTGATGGTTTTGGAGATGGAAGCAGGGTCGATGTCGACGTGAATGATTTTGGCGTTCGGGCAGAACTTGGCCGGGCCGTTAATCACGCGATCGTCGAAACGTGCGCCGACCGCAAGGATCACGTCGGCGTGGTGCATCGCCAGGTTGGCGGTGTAGCTGCCATGCATCCCCAGCATGCCGACGAACTGGCGATCAGTGCCCGGGTAGGCACCCAGCCCCATCAGCGTGTTGGTGACCGGGGCGTTCAATTGCTGCGCCAGTTCGGTCAATGGCGCCGAACCGTTGCCCATGATCACACCGCCACCGGCGTAGATGACCGGGCGTTTGGCCGCGACCAGCATTTCCACGGCTTTGCGGATCTGGCCGGAGTGGCCACGAACCGCCGGGCTGTAGGAACGCAGCTTGGCTTTCTTGGGGAAGATGTATTCGAACTTTTCCGCCGGGTTGGTCATGTCTTTCGGGATATCGACAACGACAGGACCAGGACGACCGGATTGGGCGAGGTAGAACGCCTTTTTCAGGACTTCCGGGATTTCCGACGGGTGCTTGATCATGAAGCTGTGCTTCACGATCGGCCGGGAGATACCGATCATGTCGGTTTCCTGGAACGCGTCGGTACCGACCATGTTGCTCGGGACCTGGCCGGACAGCACCACCATGGGAATCGAGTCCATGTACGCGGTGGCGATGCCGGTGATGGCGTTGGTTGCTCCGGGACCCGACGTCACCAGTACGACACCTGCCTTGCCGGTGGCGCGGGCGTAACCGTCCGCCATGTGAGTCGCGGCCTGTTCGTGACGAACGAGGATGTGGCTCACAGCCGGTTCTTTGAACAGCGCGTCGTATATATGCAGAAGGGCCCCGCCAGGGTACCCGTAGATATGCTCTACGCCTTCGTCACGCAAAAAGCGGACGACCATTTCAGCGCCAGATAAAAGCTCCACGTTGTTCACCTCTAAAACGCCAGAATACCGTCCACACAAGCGAGGAGACGGGTCTTAATAGGTTTACTGCAAAGCAGAGCATGAGCGACGGTGGTCGCCGACTACGTCAGCACTGACTGAGCAAGTATTGGGATCGCCCCTTTAAGTGTTTCGGGGTCTTCCCACCCAGCGCGAGGTAACGCGTTGCGGGTGTTACGGGTCGGCGCGGGTGTGCGCCTCATGATCTACCGAGACGGTCTGCTTCTGGCAGTCCCTCTACAGCGAACTTTGGATTGTTCGGATTCGCCCCCCGCAAGTCAAGTCATCGATGCGCTTTCTTCGTCCGCAGTCCGCCAAAAGGCACCGAATGAGGTCGTGGCGCCGCGCTTGTGATAGGTTTCCGGCCAATGCCACAGAAGTAAGGAACCGGGAATGCGCTGGATGATGCTTGCAGCGACGCTGACACTTGCCGTCGCCCCGGCGGTAAGCCAGGCCGCGCAGATATACAAATGGGTCGACGCTCAGGGCGTCACGCATTTCGACGCCCAGCCGCCTGCCGGGCAGGCAGCACAGGAAATCAATACAGCGAGCCCCGTCACCGCACCCCCTGCCCCGCCGCCACAGAACCAGGACGGGGTACGGGAGCAGGAGGCGGTCGATGCCAAGGTCAAGAAGCAGGTCGCCGTTCAGGAAGCGAAGCTTAAAGAAGCGTGTGACGAGCAGCGCACCAACCTTGCCCAACTGCAGAACAACCCTCGGGTACGACAGGAGGTGAACGGCGAGTTCCGGCGGTTCACGGAAGAGGAGCGCCAGGCTCGCATTGCCGAGGTCAAGAAGTACCTCGACGATCAATGCAACTGAGGGTCAGACCGCCTCTGTGATCAGGCGGTCAAAGCCTTTCAGCAGGGCAAGCAACTCGCGCGCTTCCCCGATACGGCTGGCGTACACCATCTCGGCCATTTCCAGAATACCGGATGCCGTGGGCAATGGCAGATCACGCTCAAGGATGATCTTCATGCGCGGCAGGAAGATCCATTGCAACCACTGATCAAAATCCAGCGTGTCGACGCAGAAGGGTTCACGGCTGGACAGCGACTCATCGCTGGGCGGCACATCCTTCCACCATCCCAGCACTCGCAACTCGCGCTCGATCAATAGCAACTGGTCGGCGATTTTCGGGAAGCGTTTATCCATTGGCTTTCTGCCGCGCCAGCGCTGCGCCGGCGGCGTCACCCTGTTTTTCACGCGACTGGGCAATCAACCCCCAAAGACTGGCTTGAAGGCTGGCACGGCCATTGGCGTAGGTCAGACCGCGACGCGCCAGTTGCTCGGCCTGAGGCGCATCGCCCTGAGCCAGACGCACTTGCGCCAGACGGTAAAGGACCTGTGGCTCACGGGGAGCAACGCGCTGCGCCCGCTCAAGGCTTGACGCGGCGCCGTTGAGGTCACCACCGGATTGCTGTTGCTGAGCGGTGGTCAGCAAGGCCAGCACCGGGCCATCAAGTTGCTCGTCTTCCGATAATCCGCCGCTGGACGCAGACGGAATGCCAGTCGGCGCCGACGCCGGCATGTTGTAGGTATTGCTGGTCGCTGGCGGCGGTGTGTACGTGTTGTTCACCGGAGCCTGATTGACCGGCGACGCGCTAATCGGAGCGGTACTGATCGGCGCCGTGGTGGGCGGCACGAACGTCGATATCGGCGCGCCACTGGCGTTGGCGCCGCCGGGCACCATGACCGTGACACCGGAATCTTCCTGGATCGATTGGGACTGCGCTGGCGCCTGCACGGGCGCGCGGTAGGTGTTGTTGCGTGTCGACGAAACACGCTCGCCGTTTGAAACGCGTGACCCTGAGTCCACCACCGGAATCGCACTGCGCGTCTGGGACGCGCAACCGTTGAGCAAAGCCAGAGCCGTTACAGCCGGAATCCACCACTTGTTCACGTCACATCCTCTTTGCTTAATTCAACCAGGCTCAGTTCAACCAGCCTTTGACCCAGTCCATCACCGAATCGGCGGGCGCTGCAGGCCCACCGCACGTCGGGCCGGGTTGCGGCTCACTGCCGCGAATATACGGCATCTGTACGGCGTTCGGGCAGCTGGCGTCGGTGCCTTCACCAGTGCTGGCATTGACCCAGGCCTGCACGACGTTATCGGGCATCGCCATGTCCAGCGGCAGCGGATCGGCCTTCTTCATGAAGCTGGTCCAGATCTGCAAGGCGCCGGTGGCCCCAGTGAACGGCGTCTTGCCGTTGTCGTCGCGGCCCATCCAGACGATCGCCAGCAAATCCTGACTAAAACCGGCAAACCAGCTGTCGCGGGAATCGTTGGTGGTGCCCGACTTGCCCGCCAGATTCAGGGTGCTCGGCAGCACGTTGTACACCGATTTACCCGTGCCTTCGCGCATCACCCGCTGCATGGCGTTCTGCAGCAGATAGATCGAACCCGGGTCGAAACGTTGTTGAATCTGGAAAGGGTAGCGCTTGAGCGGCTCCCCCTCTGCAGTCAGTACGCTGCGAATCCCGCGCAATGGCGTATTGAAGCCGCCGCTGGCGATGGTCTGATACATCGTCGCCACTTCGATTGGCGTCAGCGCGCCAGCCCCCAGGAGCATCGACGGGAAAGCCGGCCACTCACGGGTCACGCCCAGCTTGGTCAGGGTTTTGAAGACATTCGGAATGCCCAGGTCCAGACCCAGCTTCGCGCTGGACAGGTTGTAGGAATGCGCAAGGCCCTGATACAGGAAAATATTGCCGTGGGCTTTGTGATCGTAGTTCTGCGGCTTCCAGATCTGGCCGTCGGCGCCTTTCACCTGGAAGGGTTCATCGGGTACCCAACTGGTCAGCGTGTATTGCTGCGGACGTTCGAGTGCAGTGAGGTAGATGGCCGGTTTGACCAACGACCCAATCGGCCGAACGGCATCCAGCGCCCGATTGAACCCCGCAAAGCCTGCCTGGCGACTGCCGATCAGCGCCTGAACTTCGCCGGTTTCCGGATTGGTCACGACCATGGCCGTTTCCATCTCGTCCGCGCCTTTTCGGCCCGAAATCTTGGCGAAGCTTTCGCGCACGGCGGCTTCGGATTTCATCTGCAGAATCGGGTCGAAGCTGGTGAAGATCCGCAGGCCTTCCTCGGTCAAGTCTTCATCGCGGTAGTCCTGACGGAGTTGGCGTTTGACCAGATCAAGGAAGTCCGGAAACGAGCTGTCGGCCAGCGATCCGACCTTGCTCACGCCCAGCGGCATTTTCTTCGCCGCCGCCACCACTTCCGGCGTGGCGACACCCTGCTGTTCCAGCAGATCGAGAACCAGATTACGCCGTTCCAGCGCACGCTCCGGGTTGCGGCGCGGGTTGTAATACGACGGCCCTTTGACCAGGCCGACGAGCAAGGCGACCTGATGCAGCTTCAGTTCCGACAGCGGCTGGCTGAAGAAATACTGACTCGCCAGACCAAAACCGTGAACCGCACGCTGACCGTCCTGACCGACGAACACTTCGTTCAGATAAGCCTCGAGAATCTCCTGCTTGCTGTAATGGATCTCCAGCAGAACAGCCATCATCGCTTCGGTCAGCTTGCGGGTGATGCTGCGCTCGTTGGTCAGGTAGAAGTTCTTGACCAGTTGCTGAGTTAGCGTCGATCCGCCCTGGCGCATCTGGCCAGCGGATGCGTTGATCCAGAAAGCGCGCACGATCCCCTTTGGCGATACCCCAAAGTGATGGTAGAAATCGCGGTCTTCGACGGTGACGAGGGTGTCGAGCAAATAAGGCGGCGCCTGATCGAGTTTGATCAGAATCCGGTCTTCGAGATTCTTCGGGTACAAGCCGCCGATCATCAGAGGCTCAAGCCGCGCAACAGCCAGCTTGGCGCCATTGGCGGCGGTCAGTTCCGCGACGTAATCGCCGGAGAAGCGCACATGGATCTGCTGTGCCGGATCAGCGCCTTCATAGAACTGGAAGCCGCGGGTGTTGAGATCGACATTGTTGCCGTTGACCGCAGCAGCGCCCGGCCCGTTGGCCACGGCTTCGCGGCGATAGCCCAGCGCATCGAGCTCCAGAAGGAAGTCGTCGCGTGAAAGCTTCTGGCCGACGAACAGCTCCAGCGGTCGCGCATAGACCTTGGCCGGAATGGTCCAGCGCTTGCCGGAGAATTTTTCCTGGACGATGGAATCCAGGTAAACGGCGAAGCAGCCAAGGATCACCAGCCCGACAAGACTGAGTTTCAGGGCCCAGCCCAACAGGCTGCGCAGGCGGCTGTTGGTGGGTTTGGGGGATTTTTTCGAGGTGCGGGATCGGGTCATGGCGGCGGATTATACGCACTTTCAAAGCCCCCGACAGACCACCCTTTAAGCGGTTTGCAGCAATGTCTGTAGCGGCCATAATGGCCGCCTTTCGCTACTTCTCTATAGACTTATCACCTTTCAAGGATCGTCCGTGAGCCAGACACTGATAGCCGCGCTGCAAAACCCCGCCCTGTTTCCTCACCCGGTCGAACAGTTTCAGGTCATCGAGACGCATATTTCCTGGGTGCTGCTTACCGGCCCTTACGTTTACAAGATGAAGAAGCCGGTCAATTTTGGCTTTCTGGACTTCACCAGCCTGTCGGCGCGTAAGCATTTCTGTGAGCAGGAGCTAATGCTCAACCAGCGCCTGACGGAGGATCTGTACCTGGAAGTGCTGCCTGTCACCGGCAGTATCGACGCTCCGCAGCTGAATGGTGAAGGCGAAGCGATCGAGTACGTGCTGAAAATGCGCCAGTTCCCGCAGGACGGCCTGCTCAGCACCTTGCAAGCCAAAGGCGAACTGACCACCGCGCACATCGACGACATGGCCCGGCAGATCGCCGAGTTTCATCTCAAATCGCCCAAAGTCCCGATGGAAAACCCACTTGGCAGTGCTGACAGCGTCATGGCGCCGGTCACGCAGAACTTTGAGCAGATTCTGCCCTTCCTCAGCGAAAAATCTGACCTCATTCAGCTGGAAGCGCTGGAAGCGTGGGCCAACACCAGCTTCGAGCGCCTCAAGCCATTGATGAACCAGCGCAAGCTGGACGGGTTTGTCCGCGAGTGCCATGGCGACATCCACTTGGGCAACGCAACGCTGATCGATGGCAAGGTCGTGATTTTCGACTGCATCGAATTCAACGAGCCCTTCCGCATGACAGACGTCTATGCGGACATCGGCTTCCTGGCCATGGACCTTGAGGATCGCGGCCTGAAAAGCCTGTCCCGTCGATTCGTCAGCCAGTACCTGGAGATGACCGGCGACTACGCGGGCCTGCAGCTGCTGAATTTCTACAAAGCCTACCGCGCACTGGTCCGCGCCAAAGTGGCGCTGTTCAGCCTGAATGCCGATGCTGACCAGGTGCAGCGCGCCGCAACCCTGCGCCAGTATCGTAACTACGCCAACCTGGCCGAGAGTTACAGCGCGATCCCGTCCAATTTTCTGGCCATCACCCATGGCGTTTCCGCTGTCGGGAAAAGTCAGGTGGCGATGCGGCTGGTGGAAGCGCTGGGTGCTATCCGCCTGCGTTCGGATGTCGAGCGCAAGCGCGTATTTGCCGACCATAACGACCTGTATTCCGCCGATGTCAGTGCTGCCACCTATCAGCGCCTGAACGAGCTGGCCGGTGTCGTGCTCCGCGCAGGCTTGCCGGTGGTCATCGACGCAACTTATCTGAAGCTCGCACAGCGTCAGGCAGCTGCGCAGATTGCCGAGGCGATGGGCGTTCCTTTCCTGATCATTGATTGCGCTGCGCCAAAGGCAGTTATCGAGGGTTGGCTAGCGCAACGTCGGGCGCAGAATCAGGACCCTTCCGACGCAACGATGGAAGTCATTGAAGCGCAGCTGGCCAGTCGCGAAGCGCTGACCGCCGACGAGATACTGCGCAGCCGGCACGTCGAGACCAACGTCAGCGGCGATCTGGACAAGCTGGTCGCGGACATCCGTCAGCATCTGCCGGGCCTGTAACACGCCGGCCAAACCAGTGGTCGAGTCGTGAAGGATATAGCTTCACGGCGCGCCACTAGTGGCATTATAGTGGCGTCAGAATTACAA
>NZ_JASCOY010000125.1:0-12283 GCF_029960075.1 Pseudomonas sp. PS02290 | reverse complement strand
GACCTGAGTTCAGTCGCTGAAGATTTCAGCGACTGTGCCGGCCTCTTCGCGAGCAAGCTCGCTCCTACAGGATTCATGTTGGCCGGGCGATCGTGGGATGGAATGTCCGGGCTATCGCCGCGCTGGACCTGTGTGCGAGCTTGCTCGCGAAGGCGGACTATCGACCGCTGGGTATCCAGCGGATGCCCCGGCCTCTTCGCGAGCAGGCTCACTCCTACAGGATTTATGTTGGCCGGGTGAGCGCGGGGTGGCAGGGCAAGCTCGGTCCCCCCCAGGTTTTGCATTAAGAATCAGCCACAGATGAGAATGTATGCCGTTTGTGCGCATAATGCGCGCCGTAGCGGGTGAGTGAGGTGTGAGGGTGTTGAAGAAAGTCCTGTTTCAAGTGCACTGGTTCTTCGGAATCACGGCCGGTCTGGTGCTTGCCCTGATGGGGATCACCGGCGCGCTGTATTCTTTCGAGGACGAAATACTCGACGTGCTCAACCCCAACGTGTTGTTCGTGCAGCCCCAGGAGCATCAACTGTCGCTGGCCGATATGGTCAGCAAGGTCGAAGCCCAGGGCAAAGACACGGTGGCGATGTTCCGTATCGATGTCGACGGCGACAAGGTTGCTCAAGTCTGGTTCAAGCCGCCGCCCGGCCAGCGTCGCGGCGAGATGCACAACTTCAACCCCTACACCGGCGCGTTCACCGAGGACGCTGTAGGCCAGGATTTCTTCGGTTTCATCCTCAACCTGCACCGATTCCTCGCCGCGGGGGAGTACGGCAAGCAAGTCACCGCGGCGTGCACACTGATCCTCGTGTTCTTCTGTCTGTCCGGGCTGTATCTGCGCTGGCCGCGCAAGCCGCTGAACTGGCGCGTCTGGCTGACCATGGACTGGGCGAAGAAGGGACGCAGTTTCAATTGGGACCTGCATTCGGTGTTCGGCACCTGGTGCCTGATCATCTATTTGCTGCTGGCGGTCACCGGGCTGATGTGGTCTTACGACTGGTTCAGCAACGGCATGACCAAGCTGATTGGCGATCCTCCCGTGGCGGGCGAACAGCGCCGTGGCGGAGGGCCACGTCCTGGCCCTGCTTTGAAAGAGGCGCCCAGGGAACTCACGGCTTCGGCCCCGGATTACGACGCCATCTGGCAGACCATCCAGAGCGCCGCCGGACCGGACCTCAAGACCTACAACCTGCGCATGCCCCAGGCACCGGGCCAGATGGCGACGGTGTTTTACCTCCTTAAAACAGCGCCGCACCCCCGTGCCTTGAACCAGATCAGCCTCGACCCGGCCGATGGCTCCCTCAAGGCGGTGTCGCGTTACACAGAGAAAAGCCTCGGCGCGCAGCTGTTAATCAGCAACTACGCCCTGCACACCGGCAGCTACTTCGGCCTGATCGGGCGCATCGTCGTGACCGTGGCCGCGTTGTTGATGCCGCTGTTTTTCATCACCGGCTGGCTGCTCTACCTCGACCGCCGACGCAAGAAGCGCGAGATCCGCAATGCGCGCGGTGAAGTGTCGACGACGACGGGCGAGCAGGGCGCGGCGTGGCTGATCGGCTTTGCCAGCCAGAGCGGGTTCGCCGAGCAACTCGCCTGGCAGACGGCCGGCCAGCTGCAAACTGCCGGGGTGCCGGTGAAGGTGCAGCGGCTGGCCGACATCACCGAGCAGGACCTGCACCAGAGCCGCAACGCGTTGTTCGTGGTCAGCACCTTCGGCGACGGCGAGGCACCGGACAGCGCCCGTGGCTTCGAGCGCAAGGTGCTGGGCCGGCCGCTGGCGCTGGACAATCTCAACTACGCGGTGCTTGGGCTGGGCGATCGCCAGTACCAACAGTTCTGCGGTTTCGCTCAGCGGCTGCACGGCTGGCTGGCGGAGCGCGGCGGACACACGCTGTTCGCGCCGGTTGAAGTGGACAGCGGCGACGGTGCAGCGCTGCAACACTGGCAACAGCAGTTGGGCGAGCTGACAGGCTCGACGCCGACGACCGTCTGGCAAGCGCCCGAGTATCGGAACTGGACGCTGGTGGCTCGGGAATGGCTGAACCCCGGAAGCGTGGGTTCGAAAGTGTTCTTGCTGGGACTGACGTGTGAGTCGGCGGCTGATTGGGAGGCCGGCGATCTGGTTGAGATATTGCCGCGTAACCCGGCATCTGCGGTCGAGCAGTTCCTGTCCGGGTTGGGCATTGCTGCTGACACCCAGGTCACCGTCGACGGCTTGAGCGAGACCCTCGGCCAGGCCTTGTGCTCGCGACAGCTGCCGATCAACCGCAGTCATCTGGTGGGCTTGCACGCCCAGGCGTTGGTCGATGCGCTGGTGCCATTGGCCATGCGCGAGTATTCAATCGCCTCGGTTCCCGAGGACGGTGTGTTGCAGCTGATCGTGCGTCAGGAGCTGCACCCCGATGGCAGCCTTGGGCTGTGTTCGGGCTGGTTGACCGAGCATGTCGCCGTGGGCGGCGCCGTCAGCGTGCGGGTGCGTCGCAACAGTGGTTTCCATCTGCCTGCCGAGCCTGCGCCGATGATTCTGATTGGTAACGGCACCGGACTGGCAGGCCTGCGCAGCTTGCTCAAGGCGCGCGTCGTTTCGGGTGAGCAACGCAACTGGGTGCTGTTTGGCGAGCGAAACAGGGACCACGATTTCCATTGCGCGTACGAACTTAACGGCTGGCTGGCGAGTGGCGATCTGGCGCGTATGGACCTGGCGTTTTCCCGGGATCAGGCTGAAAAAATCTATGTGCAGGATCGGCTGCGTGAGGCGGCTGATGAGCTGCGTCACTGGCTGGCCGAGGGCGCTGTGATTTACATCTGCGGCAGTTTGGAAGGCATGGCGGCTGGCGTGGATGAAACGTTGAACGCTCTGCTGGGTGAGGATGCGGTGCGGGAGTTGATCGAGCAGGGGCGGTATCGGCGGGATGTTTACTAACTCGACTGATGATGGATTTGTGGGAGCGAGCTTGCTCGCGAAGAGGCCTCAACATCCGCTAAATCTTCAGCGGTTGAAATGCCGTATTCGTGAGCAAGCTCACTCCCACAGGGACTGTGTTTGCTGCGCGAGTTCCGTTTATCCGTGATGAGGTGGACGCCACGAATGGCAACGGCGGCGATGATGTAAACGTCATAATCAAAGCCACAAAAAAAGGCCGTTGCGCTCACACGCAACGGCCTTTTTTATGACTCAACCATCACGCCACAAACTGTTCCGCGTAATGGCAGGCAACCTGACGGTTGTCGACCCAACGCAGCTCCGGCACTTCGACGGCGCAGCGCTCAGTCGCGTACGGGCAGCGCTTGTGGAACGCGCAGCCTGACGGCGGGTTCAGCGGGTTGGGCAGCTCGCCGACGATTTTTATCTTCGGCTTCGACGGGTCCGGGTGGATTGTCGGAGTCGCAGACAGCAGCGCCTGGGTGTACGGGTGCAGCGGACGGTTATAGATCTCGTCCTTCGGACCCATCTCGGCCGGGCGACCGAGGTACATCACCAACACCGTGTCGGCGACGTGACGCACCACCGCCAGGTTGTGGGAGATGAACACGTAACCGGTGTTGAACTCTTGTTGCAGATCCATGAACAGGTTCAGCACCTGGGCCTGAATCGACACGTCGAGCGCGGAAGTCGGTTCGTCCGCCACCAGCACTTTAGGCTGCAGCATCATCGCCCGCGCCAGCGCGATACGTTGACGCTGACCGCCGGAGAACATGTGCGGGTAGCGCTGATAGTGCTCGGGACGCAGACCGACCTGGGCCATCATTGCCTGCACTTTCTCGCGGCGTTCGGCGGCGGAAAGACTGGTATTGATCAGCAGCGGCTCGCCCAGTTGATCACCGACTTTCTGCCGCGGATTGAGCGATGCATACGGGCTCTGGAACACCATCTGCACGTCTTTGCGCAGCTGTTTGCGTTGTGCCTTGGTCGCGCCGGTGACTTCCTGGCCGGCGATTTTCAACGAACCCGAAGAGGGCTCTTCGATCAGCGTCAGCGCGCGGGCCAGTGTCGACTTGCCGCAGCCGGACTCGCCGACCACCGCCAGGGTCTTGCCGGCTTCGAGTTCGAACGACACGCCGTTGAGCGCGCGCACGGTTGCATGGGGCTTGAACAGCCCACGGGACACATCGTAGTGACGAGTAAGGTCACGAGCGGTCAGTACGATTTCGCTCATCACGCCACCTCCTGATTCAGCGGAAAGAAGCAACGCGCCAGGCTATGGGCTTTCGGGTCTAGGCCCGGGCGTTGCTGGCGGCATTTGTCCTGGACGTACGGGCAGCGCGGCGAGAGCAGGCAGCCACTTGGACGGTCGTAGCGACCCGGAACGATACCCGGCAGCGTCGACAGGCGCGCGGCGCCCATGCTGTGCTCGGGAATCGCCGCCAGCAACGCTTCGCTGTACGGGTGCGCCGGGACGTCGAACAGCCCCGGCACCTGACCCACTTCCACGGCTTGACCGGCATACATCACGCAAACCCGCTGAGCGGTTTCAGCTACCACGGCGAGGTCGTGCGTAATGAGCACCAGCGCCATGTCCTGCTCTTTTTGCAGGGCCAGCAGCAGGTCCATGATCTGCGCCTGAATGGTCACGTCCAGCGCGGTGGTCGGTTCGTCGGCGATCAGCAGCTTCGGCTCGCCGGCGATGGCCATGGCGATCGCGACGCGCTGGCTCATGCCGCCCGACAGTTGGTGCGGGTAGGCGTCCAGACGCTGTGCGGCGCCCGGGATTTCCACCTTCTGCAACAGCTCCAGTGCGCGCTGATGGGCCGCACGCCCCGACAGACCCAGATGCTGCTTGAGCACTTCCTTGATCTGGAAGCCCACGGTGTAGCTTGGGTTCAGCGCGGTCATCGGGTCCTGGAAGACCATCGACATGTCTTTGCCGACGATCTTGCGACGCTGGCGCGCATTGAGCGTGAGCATGTCCTTGCCGTCGAAGACCAGGGCGTCGGCGGTAACGATGCCGGGGTGCTCGATCAGGCCCATGAGCGCCATCATGGTCACGGATTTACCCGAACCCGATTCGCCCACGATAGCCAGTACTTCGCCTTTGTCGACGGCCAGATCCAGGCCGTCGACCACCGGGGTGGCCGTGGCATCGCCAAAGCGCACGTTGAGGTTCTTGATGTTTAAAAGAGACATTCGGACGTCCTCAGGCGGCGTTCTTGAGTTTCGGGTCCAGCGCATCGCGCAGACCGTCGCCCATCAGGTTGATTGCCAGCACGCTGAGCAAAATGGTCAGACCCGGGAGGCTGACCACCCACCAGGCGCGTTCGATGTAGTCGCGGGCCGAAGCTAGCATGGTGCCCCACTCAGGCGTCGGCGGTTGTACACCCAGACCCAGGAAGCCCAGCGCCGCAGCGTCGAGGATCGCCGAGGAGAAACTCAAAGTGGCCTGAACGATCAGCGGCGCCATGCAGTTGGGCAGCACGGTGATGAACATCAGGCGCGGCAGCGTTGCGCCGGCCAGACGCGCGGCGGTCACGTAGTCACGGTTCAGCTCGCCCATGACGGCTGCACGGGTCAGACGTACGTAGGACGGCAGCGAAACGATGGCAATGGCAATGACGGTGTTGATCAGGCCAGGGCCGAGGATCGCGACGATGGCCACAGCCAGCAGCAGCGATGGCAGTGCCAGCATGATGTCCATCAGACGCATGATGGTCGGGCCGAGGATTTTCGGGAAGAAACCGGCCAGCAGACCCATGAGGATCCCCGGAATCAGCGACATCACCACCGACGACAGACCGATCAGCAGCGACAGGCGCGAACCCTGGATCAGACGCGACAGCAGGTCACGGCCCAGTTCATCGGTGCCCAGCAGGAACTGCCATTGGCCGCCTTCCAGCCAGACCGGCGGGGTCAGCAGGAAATCGCGGTATTGCTCGCTCGGATCATGGGGGGCAACCCACGGCGCGAACAGGGCGCAGAACACGATCACCAGCATGAACACCAGACCGGCGACGGCGCCTTTGTTCTTGGAAAAGTGCTGCCAGAACTCTTTGTAAACGGACGGGTAGAGCAGGCTTTGATCGACTGCTGCTACGGGAGTAGGAGTGCTCATAAAAAGGGATCTCAGCGCTGATGACGAATGCGTGGGTTGGCAAAGCCGTAGAGGATGTCCACCACGAAGTTGACCAGAATCACCAGGCAGGCGATTAGCAGGATGCCGTTTTGCACGACAGGGTAGTCACGGGCGCCGATGGCTTCGATCAGCCACTTGCCGATGCCCGGCCAGGAGAAGATCGTTTCGGTCAGCACCGCACCGGCCAGCAGCGTGCCCACTTGCAGACCGAATACGGTCAGCACCGGGATCAGCGCGTTGCGCAGGCCGTGAACGAACACCACGCGAGCCGGCGACAGACCCTTGGCGCGCGCAGTGCGCACGTAGTCTTCACGCAGGACTTCGAGCATCGAGGAGCGTGTCATCCGGGCGATGACCGCCAGCGGAATGGTGCCCAGCACGATGGCCGGCAGAATCAGGTGACGCAGGGCGTCCATGAACGAACCTTCTTCGTCGCTGAGCAGGGTGTCGATCAGCATGAAACCGGTTCTGGGGGGAATGTCGTAGAGCAGGTCGATACGTCCCGATACCGGGGTCCAGCCCAGGGATACCGAGAAGAACATGATCAGGATCAGGCCCCACCAGAAGATCGGCATCGAGTACCCCGCCAGGGAAATACCCATGACCCCATGGTCGAACAGGGACCCTCGCTTCAGTGCCGCAATGACACCGGCCAGCAGACCGAGAATGCCTGCGAAGATCAGCGCCGCAATCGACAGTTCCAGTGTTGCCGGGAACAGCGAAGTGAATTCGGACCACACGCTCGTGCGCGTACGCAGCGATTCGCCCAGGTCGCCATGGGCGAGCTTGCCGACGTAATCGATGTATTGCGCATAAAGGGGTTTGTTCAGGCCAAGACGTTCCATGGCTTGGGCGTGCATTTCCGGATCGACCCGGCGTTCACCCATCATGACTTCGACAGGGTCGCCAGGAATCAGGCGAATCAGGGCGAAGGTCAGCAAGGTGATGCCGAAGAAGGTGGGTATGAGCAACCCCACTCGGCGAGCGATAAAACTAAACATCTTCTCGTGTACCTCATCAGGTACCGGCGGGTCTCTGGGTAGCAGAGCCCGCCGGATTCTTCTTCTACTTCACTTGGGTGGTAGCGAAGTTATTAGTGGTGAGAGGGCTGATGTGGTAACCCTCCACGTTATTGCGCATTGCAGTGAACATTTTGGTATGGGCCATGCTGATCCATGGCAGATCCTGGTTGAAGATCACTTGAGCCTGCTCGTAAAGCGAAGCGCGTTCGGCCGGATCGGTTTTTTCCCGTGCCTGATCGATCAACGTCTGGAACTTCTGATTACACCAGCGCGAGTAGTTCTCGCCGTTTTTGGCGGCCTCGCAACTGAGCAGTGGAGTCAGGAAGTTATCAGGGTCGCCATTGTCACCTGACCAGCCCGCCGACACCATGTCGTGTTCGCCGTTTTTGGCACGTTTGAGCATTTCGCCCCATTCCATGACGCGTATATCTAACTTAATGCCGACTTTGGCCAGATCGGCCTGCATCATTTGTGCGCCGAGCATCGGGTTCGGATTGGTCGGCCCGCCGCCGTTGCGCGTGAACAGGGTCAGTACGGTGCCTTCCGGAACGCCGGCTTCCTTGAGCAGGGCGCGGGCCTTGTCCAGGTCGTGGGTAGGGTTTTTCAGGTCTTTGTTGTAACCCAGCAGCGTGTCCGGGTACGGGTTCACGGCAACGGTGGCGTTGCCCTTACCGAACAGGGCGTTGACGTACGCCTCTTTGTCAAACGCGATCTCGATCGCCTTACGCACCCGCACGTCGCTGATGTATTTGTGCGTGGTGTTCATGGCGATGTACGCGGTGGTCATCGAGTTCAGTTCATCAACCTTGAGGTTGGGGTCTTTCTTGATGCTCGGGATGTCATCGGGTTTCGGATACAGCGCAACCTGGCACTCGTTGGCCTTGAGCTTCTGCAGGCGCACATTGTTGTCGGTGGCGATGGCGAAGATCAGCGTGTCAGCCGGTGGCTTGCCACGGAAATAATCCGGGTTGGCCTTGAAGCGAACCTGAGCATCCTTGGCGTAGCGCTGGAAGATGAACGGACCGGTGCCGATGGGCTGGCTGTTGAGGTTGTCGGTCTTGTTGGCCTTGAGCAACTGATCGGCGTATTCCGCCGAGTACACCGAGGCAAAGGCCATGGCGACGTCCGCCAGGAA
Source organism: Pseudomonas sp. PS02290 (assembly GCF_029960075.1). Classification (NCBI taxonomy): domain Bacteria; kingdom Pseudomonadati; phylum Pseudomonadota; class Gammaproteobacteria; order Pseudomonadales; family Pseudomonadaceae; genus Pseudomonas; species Pseudomonas sp. PS02290. Next base: position 4,064 of record NZ_JASCOY010000125.1, on the reverse strand, counting down.
CGGCGCTTCGCGGCGGGTCAGGGTGAACTTGACGGTGCTGTCGTCCACTTTCTCGACGTTCTTCAGCAGCTCTTTGAAACCCATGCTCTCGAAGTACGGGTAGCCGACCTGCGACTGTTTGTGCCACGGGTGGTTGGGGTCCAGTTGACGCTGGAAGCTCCAGACCACGTCATCGGCGTTCATGTCGCGGGTCGGTTTGAAGTAGTCGGTGGTGTGAAATTTGACGCCCTTGCGCAGGTGAAACGTGTAGGTCAGGCCGTCATCGCTGATCTCCCACGTGTCGGCCAATGCCGGGACGATTTCCGTGGTGCCTGGCTTGAAATCCACCAGACGGTTGTAAATGGTTTCCGCCGACGCATCGGCGGTCACGGCCGTGGTGTAGAGCGCCGTGTCGAAACCTTCCGGGCTGGCTTCGGTGCAGACCACCAGAGGCTTGGCCGATACGCCGACCGCGACGCTGAATACCGCCAGTGCGATCGCGCTGCGCAATGTTGCGAGTTTGAATGTCGATTTCAAGTAACGCACTCCGCAAGTGATGAAGCCATAAGTGAGTCGGTATCGGGCCACGAAGTTCGGTAAACCGCACCTTGAGGCCCGATCGATCGTGCTGATTACATAATGTTGAATGGAATCGTGGTCACCAGACGGAACTCGTTGATGTTGCCGTCAGCCTGGTTGGCGCTCGCGCGGTGAGTGGTGTAGGTCGCACGCATGGTCGAGGCCTTCAGCGGGCCGGACTGCAGGGTGTACGACGAGCCAACACCGTATTCGTAGTGGGTTTCGCCGTCCATGCCGCGGACATCGTAAGCGGTGCCTTTGTAATGGGTACCGTCGATGTCGAAACCGCGCGCCTGATAGATGTTGAACTTCAGGCCTGGCACGCCGTAGTCGGCCATGTTCAGCAGGTAGCTCAGCTGAACCGACTTCTCGTTCGGGCCGTTGAAGTCCGAGAGCAGGGAGTTGGCCAGGAAGATGGCGTTGGTGTCGTGGACGTAGTCGAAGTAGGTGTCGCCTTCGACTTCCTGGTACGCAACGCTGAAGCTGTGCGCCTTGTGAGTGGCGGTCAACGACAGGCTGTACGTGTCGTTGTCGATCTCGCCCATCTTCTTCTGACCGGAATCCTTGGTCTTGTAGTAGTTCAGGTTGGTGCTCAGGCCCAGTACATCAGGGTCACCCAGTTCGTGGGTGAAAGCGAAGTAGTACTGATGCCAGAAGTCTTCGACGTTGGAGGCGTAGAAGCTGGTGGTCAGGCTCTTGAACGGCTTGTAATCCACGCCCGCCATGTCAACGCGATCGGCGGTGGCGGTGTTGTTGGTGTACTCGGAACGGAACTTGGTCAGGCTCTGCTCGGTACGTGGCGATACGCGGTCGAAGCTGCCGGCCTGGATCGAGATGTTGTTGAACTCTTCGCTCAGAATGCTCACACCTTCGAAGCTCGAAGGCAGCGCACGGTTGCCGATGTAAGCCAGCACCGGGGTGTTCATCGACTGACGGCCGGCGGTCAGGGTCGTGTTGGAAACGCGCGCCTTGATGTTGCCCAGGCCCAACTTGCTCCACTGTCCAACAGGGTCGCCGTTGTTCTCGGTCAGCGTACGGTTGGCGCCGCCCATCAGATCGTCCTTGTCACGGTCCAGCGCAACGGCGTTGTAGACCGCCATTTGCGTGGCGAAGCCGACAGTGCCCTGGGTGAAGCCCGAACTGTAGTCAACGATGGTGCCCTGAACCCAGTTGATCCGGCGCGGGTCGCTGTCGACGACGACGCCGTTCTCGCTGCGGCGGAACTCGCCGCCACGACGCAACAGTTCGTTGGCGTACCAGTCCTTGGTCGAACCGGTCAGTTTCGAGTCTTCCAGGAATCCCTTGGCTTCGCCCTGGAGGTTGCTGGTGGCCAGTGTGGTCGGAACGAATTCCTGACTGGTCGGCTCTGCCTGGGCCGCGACGCTGAGGGCGAGGACGGATAAGGCGAATACAGCGGTGCTGGCTTTTTTCACGTTTTGAAGCTCCCGATTGCTGCTTTTTTAGAGGCGGGCTTTTTATGGTGTAGCCCGCTCGGTGGTGCGGCCTCATGGCCATTTTTCTGCCTATCCGGCTAAACGCGGATAAAGCAATGCCAAAGGGTGTGATTGCGCCCCCAGGCATGTTTTTGAATCAGTCGGCGATGCTGACGCCCGAGAAGTTGTTGCGGTTGAACGGACTCACCAGAAAACCCTGCACTTCCTTACGCAGCGGCTGGATCACCGTCGAGTGGGCAATCGGCGTAATGGGGACCTGTTCTTTCAGGTAATGCTGCGCCTGTTTGTACAGCGCAATGCGCTGATCCTTGTTGGTGTTCGAGACAGCGGCCTTGACCAGTGCGTCGTATTTTTCGTCGCACCACATCGAGTAATTGTTGCCGCCGATGGACGCGCAGCTGTACAGCGTGCCCATCCAGTTGTCCGGGTCGCCGTTGTCACCGGTCCAGCCGATCAGCGAAATGTCGTGCTCGCCGTTCTTGCTGCGCTTGAGGTATTCGCCCCACTCGTAACTGACGATGGTCGCCTTGATGCCCACCTTGGCCCAGTCGGCCTGAAGCATCTGGGCCATCAGCTTGGCGTTGGGGTTGTAGGGGCGCTGAACCGGCATGGCCCAGAGGGTCAGTTCGGTGCCTTCCTTGACGCCGGCGGCGCGCAGCAACTCGCGGGCTTTTTCCGGGTTGTAAGGCGCGTCCTTAACCGTATCGTCGTAGGACCACTGCGTCGGTGGCATGGAGTTCTGGGCCAGTTGCCCGGCGCCTTGGTACACCGCAGCGATGATTGCTTGTTTATCCACCGCCATGTCCAGCGCCTGGCGGACCTGCAAGTTGTCCAGCGGGGCGTGGCGTACGTTGTAGGAGATGTAGCCGAGGTTGAAACCGGGCTTTTTAATGACCTGCAGGTTTTTGTCTGCTTCGATGGACTCAACGTCTGCCGGGCGCGGATTCAGCGTGACCTGACATTCATTCTTCTTGAGTTTTTGAATGCGCACCGACGCATCTGTATTGATCGCAAAGATCAACTGATCAATCTTGACCCGACTCGGGTCCCAGAACGCTTTGTTTTTCACGTAGCGAATCTGCGAATCTTTTTGATAGCGCTGAAACACAAACGGGCCGGTGCCAATAGGCGCCTGGTTAATATCGCGCACATCACCCGTCGCCATCAGTTTGTCTGCATATTCAGCAGACAGGATTGATGCGAAGTTCATGGAAACGTTCTGGATGAATGCCGCATCGACTTTGTTGAGCGTGAACACGACGGTCATCGGATCGGTCTTTTCCACCGACTTGATGTTCTTGTCCAGGCCCATGCTGGTGAAGAACGGAAACTCCGTCGGATAAGCAACGCGGAACGGATGGTCTTTGTGCAACATGCGATTGACCGTGAATAAGACGTCGTCGGCATTGAAATCGCGCGTGGGCGTGAAGGTCTTGTTGCTGTGGAATTTGACGCCTTCGCGCAGATGGAACGTGTAGGTCAGGTTGTCAGGGGAGATGTCCCAGCTCGTTGCGAGAGCGGGTACGACGGTGGTCTCGCCTCTGGCGAACTCGGCGAGACGGTTGTAGATCGGCTCGGCGGCATCGTTGTCAGTGCCGGAGGTGTACTGACCGATATCAAACCCGGCCGGGCTGCCTTCCGAACAGAAGACCAGGCTTTTGCTGGCAGCCTGAACGCCAGGCGTCATAGCCAGAAGCCCTGCGGCAATAAGTGATGGCATAACGATATTCGAACGCATGATATTCCTTATCGTAAGAAGCGCATTAAATGCGAATGCCTGCGCGATCCATGGCAATTGTTTGCGCAAATGGACAGTCAACGCCCGGATACATCTCACTGTTCAAGATAAACAACGGACAATATTGGCGGCTTGTCAGAAGGTATGTCTCTGGCGCCACACAGTCCATAGTTACGCGTGCTTCAAAGTTTGTAGGAAAAGTGCTTATCGTTAGTAGGCAAGGACTGTAAGCAAGTCGCTACTCATCTAACGATAGTCAATTTCATTTAACGATCGTGCACATGACAACGCGGTCGCGTTGCCCTGAGGCAACG
>NZ_JASCOY010000124.1:0-12353 GCF_029960075.1 Pseudomonas sp. PS02290 | reverse complement strand
TCAGCCCGAGAACCACCGGGGTTTCTGGCTGGCGCCGCTATGGCGAGGTCAGGGGTATATGCGGGAGGCGTGCGAAGTGATCAACGCCTTCTGGTTCGAAACCCTGCAGCGCCCGGTGATGCAGGTGCCCAAAGCGGCGGGCAACGAGGCATCGAGGAAGATCTCCGAACGCGAGGGCATGCGCATGATCCAGCGCCGGGACGGCCACTTTGTCTCCGGCCCAATGGTTCAGGAGCTTTGGGAGTTGACGCGCAATGAATGGTTGGCCAGGCAGCCGCAGACCTCGGGATGATGCAGCAGGCACTGGTTTCCCGGGGCAGTTAGCTGATTGCCTGTTGACCTGCCCCGCCTCAATCCCTAGGGTAGCCGGCCTTCTTTACCCCTCAGGAACCCCATGTCCAGCCGCAGCAAACTCCCGTCCACCGTCTACCTTCTGGGCCTGACGATCTTCTCGCTGGTGACGGCCGAATTCATGGTCGCCGGCATGATGCCCGCGCTGGCCGACGCGTTCTCGGTCAGCCTCGCCCAAGTCGGCAACCTGATCGCCTTTTACGCTTTAGGCATGGCCATCGGCGGCCCCCTTGTGACCGTGTTGCTGCTGTCCAAAGGCGTCAGCAACAAACGCTCTCTGATCGCGCTGCTCGTCTGCTATGTGCTGGCCGGCGCAGTCGCAGCGGGCGCTCAAAGCTATCTGGTGCTTGCCGCGGCTCGCGTGGTCATGGGCATTTCCAGTGCCGTCTGCATCGGTTTGTGCATGACGGTGTGCGCAGGCCTCGTCACCCCGGAACGACGCGGTCGAGCGGTTTCGGTGGTCCTCGCCGGGCTGATGCTGTCCCCTGTCGTCGGCGTGCCGCTGACCACGTGGGTCGAGCAACACTTCGGCTGGCGTGCGAGCGCCTGGCTGGTGGTGGTGCTGGCGATGCTCTGCACGGTGCTGGCGAGCAAACGCCTGCCGGCAGGCGCCAATGGCAGCGAACCGCCGCTACGCCAACAAGTCGCGGACATGAAGAATGCGCCCCTCTGGGCGGCGTACCTCACCAGCGGCTTGATCATCGGCGCCACCTTTGCCGCGTTCAGCTACTGCACGCCCATCCTGATTCAGGAAGTCGGCGTCGCGCCGAAATTCGTCGCGCCGCTGCTGGCGCTGTATGGCGTCGCCAACGTGCTGGGCAACTGGGTGGTGGGCCGATTGGCGGATCGCTACATGATGGCGATCGTCGGCTGGGGTCTGGCGATCATGGTGCTGGCATTGTCGGGCTTCGCCCTGGCCGGGGATCATCTGTGGCTGAACGTGATGTGCTTCCTCGCCCTCGGGCTGACCGGTGTGGCGCTGAACCCTGCGATGGTCGCGCGCGTCATGAAAGCGGCCGAGCCCGGCGCGCTGGTGAACATCATGCACACCTCGGTCATCACCGCCGGACTGGCATTCGGCAGTTGGGCGGGGGGTGTGACGATCGATGCAGGCCTGGGTCTGCGTTCGCCGCTGTGGGTCGGCGCGGCCATGGCCCTGGCAGGATTGCTGAGTCTGGTGCGACCGATTGCGATGCGTCGCAGCCAGGCGTTGTGCGACTGAAGGCGTTGTAACTGACGTCCGGGTATTGCCCGGAGACTGATGCCTGAGACCGCCCAGGGTCAGTCTTCGCCAATCATCTGCCCGGCAAGGTCCGCGAATGCGCGAAGCCGGTCCATTTGCCGCATGTCGTGGTGATAGCCCATCCAGATATCCCGCCCGGGCGGGGCCTGGCCGGCGTCCAGCAGCCTGAGCCCGGCGGCCTGATCTCCAAGGACGCGCGGCAATACGCAGACGCCAAGCCCGAGGGCGCACATGCGCGCCTGCACCGTGCGGCTGCTGCTGGTAAAGACGACCCGGGCTTGCGGGTACAGCGCTCGCAGCCAGATGACGTCCGGGTAATGGGATTGCGCGGTGTCCATGGTGATTAACCGGACGCCTTCACCGCCAGCATCCGGAGAGAATGGCTGCTGTGCGCCCACGTACAAACCGTAGTTCAGGGTGGTCAAGCGACGCTGGACGATGTCCGGCTCGGTGAACGGGACGATCCGAAACGCAATGTCGGCCTCTCTGCGGGTCAGGTCGGACAGCCGTTGTCCGGCGATCAGTTCGGGCGCGATCAGGGGATGGCGCCGGAGCAGTTCGGCCAGCACAGGCCCGAGCACATAGCCGGCAAACCAGTCCGCCGACGAGATGCGCAGCAGGCCTTCGAATTGCTCGCTTTCGCCGGCGATGCGCCGCTCGATCGTCAGCGCGCTGCGCTCCATCTCCTGCGCCAGCTCGAAGATGCGCTCACCGCTGTCGGTCAATACCAGGCCGGTCGCCGTGCGGCGAAAGAACACTTCACCACTGCTCTGCTCCAGCACATGCAGGCGCCGCCCCACGGTGGGATGGCTTACGCCCAACAGCTTTGCGGCGGCCCCCAGTGAACCGCTGCGGGCGACGGCGAGAAAGACGCGCAGGTCATTCCAGTCCATGGCGTACCTCGTACAAAAGTGAACGCCGAAGATGCAGCAATGGCAGTCCCCAAGCAACTGCACGGCTCGCACAATGGCGCTTCTCAGCAAAACACTCAGGGCACGTCCACAGCGTGGAGGCCCAACCCACGCGCTACCGAGAGGAACATCATGAACATTGAAATGCTCACTGCACGGCTTGAAGCCCTGGAAAGCCGCGCGGCGATCGAATCGCTCATTTCCGGCTACGCCAACGCCTTTGACCTGATGGACATCGACTTGCTGCGCAGCCTCTGGCACCCCGACGCCACGCTGGATCTGCCGGATTTTGGCGCTGGGCGAAGCCTTGAAGAGATCGTCGCCATGGCTCACACCAGCTGGATCAAGTTGCCGCACATGCATCACTGGATGTCCAACCCCATGATTCAAATCCAGGGGGCAATGGCCTCGGCAACCGTCGCGGCGGACTGCCTGTTTCATGATCGGGAAAAAGGCCCGGTCCAGGTCAGCGGCCTTTACCACGACCGCTTCGAGCGTCGCGATGGACAGTGGCGATTCACGTCTCGCCGCTTCGAGTTGCACTTCCTGACCCCGCTGCTCAACTGGACGCCGATTGCAGGTTCCGAAGCCTTCGAGCGCGTCTGAGACCTCTTCGCCTCAACAGCGCATCGCAAGCTTGCCAAGGCGATGCGCTCGTCTATTGATTGCCCCTTTTTCATCCGATCGCAACGCCAAGGTTGCGTAGGGAGGTCCACCCATGTCTGTAAAAAATACGTTGCCACATGATCCGCGCCGCTGGGCGATGTTCGTGATCCTGCTGGTCGGCGCGTTTCTGCCACCGCTGGATTTTTTTATCGTCAACGTGGCATTGCCATCGATCAAGCAGGATTTAAACGCCAGCGTCTCCGCTGAGCAACTGGTCATTTCCGCCTACGCCGGGCTGTACGCCGTGACACTGATTACCGGTGGGCGGCTCGGCGACCTCTATGGCCGCGGCCGTGTGTTTTTCATCGGCCTGACCGGGTTCGCGGGGGCGTCATTGCTGTGCGGGTTTGCCTGGTCGCCATGGTCGCTGGTCGGCGGACGCGCATTGCAGGGCATAACCGCCGCAGTGATGGCACCGCAGGCACTGGCATCGGTGCAGGCCATCTTCCCGGATTCGGAAAAGCCCCTCGCGCTCAGTCTGTACGGTGCTGTGTTCGGGCTGGCGTCGGTCATCGGGCAGGCATTGGGCGGGATTCTGATTTCGCTGAATCTGTTCGGACTGGGCTGGCGGGTCATTTTCCTCGTTAACCTGCCGGTTGCAGGGCTGATTTTGCTGTTCGGCCTACCTGTGCTGAAGGAAATCCGTGCGCGAAATCCGAACACACTCGATCTGGGGGGCGTGGCCCTTTCGATCCTGACCCTGGCCGCGCTGATCATGCCGCTGATCAAGGGGCGAGAAGCAGGATGGCCGCTGTGGGCCTGGTGTTCACTGACGGCAGTGCCGTTGCTGGCGTGGGTGTTCTGGCGCTATGAAGCGCGGCTGAGTGCTGCCGGCGGCTCGCCACTGCTGGATCCCCACGCGCTGAACGTCCCGGGGCTGGGTCGCGCGCTGGTCATTGCCCTGCTGTTTTACACGATCGCGCCGTTTTTCCTGTTGTTCTCGATCTATCTGCAAGGGGCACTGGAGACCTCTGCGCTGAGCGCGGGGCTGGTGTTTCTGCCCTTCGGCGCCGGATTTCTGCTCGGGCCGCTCATGGCGCCCCTCTGCAAACGGTCGCTCGGTGTGTACGTCAATGCGACGGGCATGGGCCTGGAGTCAGCCGGCTTTATCGGCATGGTCTGGCTGCTCAGTGCGACGCCGGCCGGCGTGTACCCGGCGCCGGCACTGCTTGCCGCCCTGCTCTTCATGATCGGTTTCGGGCAGGGGCTCGGGCTTCCCACCCTCATGCGCATGGTGACGGGCCGCGTGGCGCCTGTGTATTCGGGCATGATCGCCGGCGTCGCCAGCTCAACGCTGCAAATCAGCACAGCGCTGAGCGTTGCAGTGATTGGCGGGGTGTTCTACACCCTCCTCGATGGACGCACTGACCCGCCAGCCATCACTCACGCCTTCATCATCGCGCTATCGTGCATCGCGCTCTGCCTGGGCGCGGGGATGCTGCTGAGTATCACGCTGGTACGCGAGCCGGCGTTGCCCGATGGAAAAGCCGCCACCCGGTCAGCGGGTTAAGCGGCGTGCACCTTAATGACCCGCAACCACCTGCCCGGCAGCTCGTCCACCCTGCACAAACCCATGGGCCCGCGCACGGAACGCAATCACCATGCTGATCAGCAGCACCAGCAACATCACCCACGCAAAGGCGCCCGTCCCCCAGTGATCGAGCAGCACACCGCCCAGATGCCCTGCGACCCAGATGCCGACCAGCGCGGCAATGCCGAACACCAGCAGCACCAGATCGACATGGCGACCCAGCCCGGCGAGGGAAACGAAGGGCGCGACGTAGGTGTAGAGAATGTTGTGGGCGAGCATCCAGGTCAGCACCACGCCAAGGACAGGACGCACGCCCGGCGTGAACAAAACCTGACGCAGCGGCATGCGCCGGGAAGATGATTGACCCGGGTAGTCCGGCACTCACGCCGCAATTACTCATGTGATGGGCGTATGGGACGGGCTGCGCATCGACATGCCGATGGAAGCGGGTGACCCGCCTGAAGCCTGACCGTGGGCTACCCTCGGGAGTCCTCGCCGCTGCGGCTTAACCAAAACGCTCAAGCGCCGCATCAATGAATCGGCGCAGCTTGGCCGTTCGCTGTCGGCTGCCGGTGTAGAGCATATGCATGGCCCGGCTCGGCGCCTCATAGTCAGGCAACACTCGCACCAGCGCGCCGCTGCGTACCGCAGACTCGAGGAAATCCCAAGGTCCGAGCACAATGCCGAAACCGTCCAGCGCCGCAGAGAGCAGCGCCCGGACCTCATTGACCCTCAATCGACTGGCCACCTGAACCCGTTCCACCGTTGACCCTTGGCAGAAAACCCACTCGCGGTCAGTCGGCCGCGACCACCAGGCGTACCCCAGGCACTCATGCTGATTCAGGTCCTGCGGACGTTGCGGCACGCCGCGTTCGGCCAGATAGCCAGGCGCGGCGCAAGCGACCAGTTGATAAGGCGCCAGCGGCCGGGCGGTCAGGCTGGAGACGTCAAGCGGGCCGATCCTGAACGCGATATCGACCCCCTCCTCCATCAGATCAACCAAGCGATCAGTCAATTGCAGATCGATTTCAATCTCGGGATGCTGCCGGAGAAATTCCGTCACGAAGGGCATGAGGCGAGAGGAGCCAAAGGTAGTGGGGGCGCTGATTTTCAGCTTGCCGCGCGGGGTGTCGTTCATCATCTCCCCAAGGGAATCCGCCGCCTTCGCTTCACTCAGGATGTGTTTGCAGCGTTCCAGATACGCCTGGCCCAGATCGGTCAGGCTCTGGCGCCGCGTGGTGCGGTTCAGCAGTCGTGCGCCGAGTCGATGCTCGATCGCAGCGACATGCTTGGCGACCATTTGCGGCGACAACCCCAGGCGTTCGGCCGCCTTGGCGTAGGAGCCGCATTCCGCCGCCGTGACGAAGGCTTCCATGCTGCTGAGACGATCCATGATTCAACACTCCGGGTGGGGAGACTAAGTGCCTGATGATTATTTATCTGCGGCTGGTTCGCAATCATCATGACCGCTTCCAGCCCACCACAGGAGTCATCACATGCGCATCGGCATCATCGGGGCAGGCTTTATCGGCCAGGCAGTGGCGCAACGGGTCATCGCCGCAGGTCATGAAGTCATGCTCAGCAATTCACGTGGCCCACAGACCCTGAACGGCCTGCTCGTCCAGATACCCGGCGTCCGAATCGGCACGACTGAGGACGCTGCTGCCTTTGGCGATGTGGTCCTGGTCGCCATTCCCTTCAAGCACTACCCCACCCTTTCAGCTAATTGGCTTGCCGGTAAAACGGTGCTGGATGCCAATAACTACTACCCCGAACGGGACGGCTCTTTCCCGGCGCTCGACAGATGTGAGACCACCACCAGCCGGCTGCTTGCCGAGCATTTGCCTGGCGCCAGCGTGGTCAAGGTGTTCAATGCGATCCTGGCGGATGACCTCATCCGGGATGCTCGGCCAGTTACGGCCCACGACCGACGCGCACTGCCGGTGGCCGCCGATGACCCTGCGGCGAAAGCGCTGGCCATACAACTGCTGGACGAGGTGGGATTTGACGCGGTTGACGCCGGTAACCTCGACGAAAGCTGGCGATTCGAACGGGCCAAACCCGCTTACTGCATTCCATTGAACCGGGAGGCGCTGAAAGTCGCGCTGGCCAAGGCTGAAAGGCACATTGAATTGCCCCATGGCTCGTGGCGCCACTGAATGGCGTCCTCCCGCAAGGGACCTCCAGCCAGCGCCACCTTACGGTAACATGCGTGCCTGCACATGCCGTTCGTATTGCCTCGGGAAGGAACTTGATGATCGATCTCTCAGTATTGCTGCTTTTCGCTGGCGCCTGCCTGGCGCTTACGCTGACACCGGGCCCGGACATGCTGTTGATTGCATCGCGGAGCATGAGCCAGGGCAGAGCATCCGGTTTCGTTTCGCTGGCGGGCATTCAGGTGGGCACCTATTGTCACGCGCTGGCTGCCGCACTCGGATTGTCGCAATTGTTGATCAATGTTCCCGCTGCCTACGACGCGGTGCGGTTCGCGGGGGCTGCCTATCTGGTTTTTCTCGCCTGGAAAGCGTTCAGCGCCCCATCGCCGCTGCGTGCAGATGCGGACCTCGCAGCCACGCCCCTTCTGAGTATCTTTCGGCAGGGAGTTGTGACCAATCTGCTCAACCCGAAGATGGCATTGTTCGTGTTGGCGTTGTTTCCGCAGTTCGTTGATCCGGCGAAAGCTTCGCTGGTCGCGCAGATGCTGATATTCGCCACGGTTCTGAACGTCATTGGTTTGCTGGTGAACGGCGCCGTGATACTCCTCGCCAGTAAAATCGGGCACACGCTGGCGACCAATGCCCGCATTGCCAAGCGCCTTAATCAGCTATTGGGTGCGGTCTTTCTGGGATTGGCCTGTCGGCTGGCACTGGTTCCGGGAAGATAAGCTGGCGATCGCCAGCGCAGAGAATCTCACCGCCCATTCCGCTGAACAAGGAGCCTCACCATGGCTGTCATCACCGACTATTCGGACACGCTTCATCGCCAGGCCGTGATCGAACTCTGGGACGCCGCATTCGGCTACGAAACCGCCCATAACACGCCCGGCCTCGCCATCGACAAAAAGCTGGCTGTATCGGACGGCCTCTTTTTTGTTGCCCTGACGAAAAACGAGGTGGTGGGGACCGTTCTGGCCGGCTACGACGGTCATCGTGGATGGCTGTACGCGGTGACGGTGCACCCGTCTCATCGCAGAAATGGCGTAGGCATGCAGCTGGTTCGTCATGCAGAGCACGCCCTGACATTGCGGGGGTGCATGAAAATCAACCTGCAGATCGTCAGCACCAATGCAAGCGTCCAGGCGTTCTATGAGTCTATGGGTTACTCAACCGAACCGCGCATCAGCATGGGCAAGAAAATCGAATCGAACATCACCCATTGATGCGTTCGACGCAGCGGCCTCCTTGCCCTGCCCCGTTGTCTGCGCGCCTGGTCAGGGGCGCATTACTTGGTTGCTTTACTGAGCCGGATGCGCCTTCAGCCAATTCTTCATCTGCGTGATTTCCGCTGCCTGCGCCGCCACAATCTTGCGCGCCAGCTCCAGCATCTCCGGATCCTTGCCGTATTTCAGCTCGATCTTGGCCATCTCCACCGCGCCTTCGTGGTGCGGCAGCATGCCGGCCGCAAACGCCACATCGGGCTCGTCACTCATCATGCCGTGGTGCATGTCGTCTTTCATGGCGCCCATCGATTGCTGGTAAGCCTCATGCATCTGTTTGACGTCCTCCGTCTGGTCGGCCCTGACGGCGGTTACGGAAAGGAGAGCAATGACGCTGACAACGGCGGCAATCTTTTTCATGACGAAGCATCCTGGATAAGGGTAGAGACGAAGCTGTCACGCTAGACCTTTCCATTGCGGCAAGGTCAAGCGCATTCTCGATTGCCGTTTAAAACACATCGTTCAATGCCCGAATGCATCCTTGAGCCCAAAACCCGGGTGTTCGTGGATTTTTTCTGGTCGAGCATTTTCGCACCACGATCGGCAACCGATTTCGAGGGGGCTGAGCCAGAGCCTGAGACCAATGGGCATGCTGGCGCCGATCCATAGGCAGCGGTTATGCGAAGGATTGTTTATCGGTCTTGGACGCTATCGGCGGATGGGAAGATGATTGCTCCACGCCTCACCACCCACATCAGCATCATCAACCGGCAAGTCCAACCATCGCCAGGAGAAAACCATGACGCAGTCCCACGCCTACAACGACACCAGCCTCGCACTCACCGCCGAAATCCTCGACGCCAAACAGCGCAAGAACCTGTCCTTCCAGGACCTGACCGACGGCACCGGCCTGGGCCTGGCCTATGTCACCGCCGCGCTATTGGGCCAGCACCCGCTGCCGGCCGATGCGGCGAAAGTGATTGGCGAGAAGCTTGAGCTGAACGACGACGCCGTTGCCCGCCTGCAGATCATCCCGTTGCGCGGCAGCCTTGGCGGCGTGCCTACCGACCCGACCATCTACCGCTTTTACGAGATGATCCAGATCTATGGCACCACCCTCAAAGCGCTGGTCCACGAACAATTCGGCGATGGCATCATCAGCGCGATCAACTTCAAACTGGACATGAAGAAAGTTGAGGACCCCGAAGGCGGCCATCGCGCGGTGATTACCCTGGACGGCAAGTTCCTCCCACTGCGCCCGTTCTAAGTTGCATCCGCGCTGAGAGGTGGACCCGCCGCAACGGCGGGCCCGCTTCAAGCACTAAAGGGCAGCGGTTGAACTCACTGATCACAACGTACGTTTAATGACGGAGAGAGGAATACATGATGAAGGCACTCATCGACGGTCTTTTAAAGTTTCAGAAAGAAGTGTTTCCACAACGCACCGATCTGTTCAAGCACCTGGCGACGACCCAGCATCCCGGGACGCTGTTCATCACCTGTTCGGACAGCCGCGTGGTGCCGGAGCTGTTGACCCAGCAGGAACCCGGCGAGCTGTTCGTGATCCGCAACGCCGGCAATATCGTGCCGTCTTACAGTCCGCACCCGGGCGGCGTGTCGGCCACCGTTGAATACGCCGTCGCCGTGTTGGGCGTGACCGACATCGTGATTTGCGGCCATTCCGATTGCGGTGCGATGACGGCGGTCGCCAAGTGCACTTGCATGAATCACCTGCCCGCCGTGGCCGGCTGGCTGGAGCATGCGGCCTCGGCGAAGGTCATCCACGAGTCGCGGGTTCACATCAGCGAAGCGGCAAAGGTGGGTTCGATGGTGCGCGAAAACGTCATCGCGCAACTGGCCAATCTGCAAACCCACCCCAGCGTGCGCCTGGCTCAGGACAGAGGTCTGTTGAATCTGCACGGCTGGGTCTACGACATCGAGACTGGCTCGATCGACGCCCTGGACGCCGATAACCGCAGCTTCAAGTCGTTGCTGGATCACCCTTCCACCTGCGCCGTGCACGCTCGCCAGGCAAATGCCGCCGCATGAGGCGAGGCTGGACGTACACTCACCCGGTCTGCCCTTGCCCTTGGTGAACAATCCCATGCTGTTACGACACCTGCGTTACCTGTTGGCGGTCGCCGACCACGGAGGTTTCACCCGTGCAGCGGAGGTGCTGCATGTCTCGCAGCCGACGCTTTCGCAGCAGATCCGCCAGCTCGAAGAGAGCCTCGGGGTGAGCCTCTTCGACCGCACCTCTCGCACGGTCAAACCCACCGACGCAGGCCTGGCGTATATCGAATGCGCGCGGCGGGTGCTGGTGGAGCTGGCGGCGGGCAAGCGCGCGTTGCACGACGTCAAGGATCTGTCCCGGGGCAGCCTGCGCCTGGCCATGACCCCGACGTTCATGGCCTATCTGGTCGGCCCGCTGGTGCGTGACTACGCCGCGCGGTTCCCGAACATCCATCTGGACATTTCCGAGCTGTCCATGGGCGACATCGAGCGGGGGCTGGCCGATGATTCGCTGGACATCGCCATCGCGTTCGATCAGGTGCGCAACCCCGACATCGAGTGCATCCCGGCATTTGTCGAAACCCTCGGGTTGATGGTGGGCCGGGATCACCCCTTGTATGACTCACCGAGCCCGCTGACCGCCGCTCAGGTGGCGGACCTGGATTTCGCGCTGCTGACAGCGGACTTCGCAACCCGGACCTGCGTCGACGGTTATTTCACCCGCGCGGGCATCACGCCCAGGGTGGTGATCGAAGTCAACTCGGTAGCCACCCTGCTTGAGGTGATCCGCCACACGCCGATGGCGACCCTTCTCCCCGAACCGATTGCCACGCGAGACCGCGGACTGCATACCCTCCCGCTGACCGACACGGCGCCCCAACGCGGGGCATCGCTCCTGCGCCGCCGGAACAACTATCACAGCGCAGCGTCGGTGGCGTTCATGGCGTTGGTGCTGGGGCGGATGGCTGATTAGCGCCAGACGCCCCTTCCCGGCCAAAGCCGGTCCTGGCGGCTATACGCGGTGCTTTTCGTAGGACCGGCTTTAGCCGGGAAGAGGCCAGTGTGCATGTCATCCGTCTGTAGCGTGACGCCCAACGCGTTCCCGGCTAAAGCCAGTCCTACGAGGGTACGCGGGGGCGTAGCGCGGCGGTCGAAATCCCCAGAAAACCCCATTGCCAGGAGGCCATCGAAGCGCGCCGGGGCAGGCAGGAGCAATGGATAGAGAAGGAAATTCGCGGAGGCCACTGCTCCCGCGGCGCCCGTGAAAGCTGTGTCCGAAAAGGTGGGATCAATGACATTGTGACCATCATCCAAGAGCCGCATCCTGTCTCACATCGGCACCGGCCAACCCCGGGGTGCCCCACCCGTAGTCGCTGCGTTGATCGATGAACGCGGGCCTCGACAGGCCCCGGCCATGCTCGGCTGCACCTTTAACCGTGAGGATTTCTGATGAGCATTTCTGACCAGCCCCTGGCCACGCCCTACACCGAACACTGGATTGCCCGCGAGGGCGGTCGGCTGTATGCGCGGCACTACCCAGGCACCGGGCCGGCTTTTGTGTTGATGCACGGCTTTCCCGACAACCTGCACATCTACGACGGTCTGGTGCCTCACCTGACCCTAGCTGGCCGTAGCGTGGTGACCTTTGATTTTCTGGGCTTTGGTGCTTCGGACAAACACGACGGCGCGGTTTACAGCTTCAGGCAGCAATTGGGCGATTTGCAGGCGGTGGTCGAGGGCCTGCAGCTGGGCAAAATCGTCCCGGTTGCCCACGATGCCGCAGGCCCTGCCGCGATCAATTTCGCGTTGGAGCATCCCGAGAACGTTCATGGCTTGTGCCTGCTGAACACGCTGTACGGCGCCACCCCCGCCGCGCGCCTGCCGGAACTGATCGAGCTTTTTGCCCAAACCACCCGCCGCCTCCCGGGGCGAACTGCTGAGGGCCCGCGATCAGATGGCCCAGCTCAACGCCAACGACGCCCGCGCTGCCGTCGCGACCTTCCGGGCGCTGGGCGGCGGGTGGGACGCAGGCGATGCGCAGCTGTCAGCAAACTAAAAGCTCAGCCTCCAACTACAAATACTCCATACCGACCTGGCGAATCATTCCCGGCGCCGGAACCTTTATCTTGCCGCCCGAGTCTTTTCTGGAAGCCAAATTGCATTCTGCCAGCATGCAGCGTAAAACGCTGGCCGCCGATACGTGCTGGATCAGCCGGCTGGCGCAGTCCCGGAGGGAGCATGGCGCACCTCCGACCTCAGGTC
>NZ_JASCOY010000123.1:0-12431 GCF_029960075.1 Pseudomonas sp. PS02290 | reverse complement strand
GGCGTCGCGTTTGCGCTTCCATTCGAACGTTTCGTCCCAATCGGGGAGTTTGGCGGGGGGGAGGGGGACGATCTGGTCGATGTCCGGGACTTTGGCGCCGAGGTGTTCGTATTTATTCAAAAAGTTACTTATAAGGCTATATCGCCGTGATCGTTCACTATCAATATCGGCTGCTAAGTAATAGGTTTCGTTGCTTGTCTTGCTGTAGTTAAATGCCTCTCTAAGTCTGCGCGCTCCAGCCGGATTTCCGAATTTAGATGCTGATTGATAAGCTTCAAGAGCTTCAATGAATAGACCTTCATTCTTTCTCGATACGCCGTATCTCAGCGCCGCCTCGCGATGTCCCTGTTCCATGGCGCAGCGCATCATCGCAAGTGGGATGGCTCCAGCTTTACCAGTCTTCGCCAATAAATTAGCTACGTAATATTGAGCCTCCGGATTTCCATAGTCAGCAGCGCGTCTGAAATAGTAGCGAGCTGCTTCAGCATCCTGCGTAACACCATATCCGAGTTCAAGATAGTGACCCATATCATAGTAAGCTCCTGGGATGCTGCGGTTAATCAAATCTTCTACCAAATCAATAGTTTCTTTCGCGGGCCGCGGGGCGTTGGTTAGGCCCTGTGATAGCAGGGCTTGCAAGTTTTTCGCAGCACGATAGTGATCATGCGCGGCGGCGATCCGATAGTAGCGCGCCGTCTGATCGAAATCCTTTGGCCCGGAAAGTTGGGATAGGTGTAATCCATATTGATATAGGCGATGTGCATCTGGGTCCAGTGGAGGCAGACGATCTTTTTCATGAATACATTCAAACTCTAATCGTTTGAACGCGACTTCCCAATCTGCTTTTTCTGGAATAAATGATGTCATTGGCTTGTCTCCATAATCACAACCAGCTAAAGATAAAATAAGTGCGAACAATGATTTCCGATAAAAATTGCATTTAGTCAACATTTTTGCGGCTCGGGCTGAGTCGTAAGAATTCCACGAGCGAACAAGCGGGTTTCCGTAGTTTGGCTTGGCCCATGGGGTCTCGACGATCATTGTTTTCAGTCAGCACATCACTCCATTTCTGATATTCCGTTGATATGTCATCAGTCGATGTGTTGCCCCCCGTATGCAACCCCCACAACTGCCTCCTCAACGGCCGTGCCACCGCCGGATCCTCGACGCATATATTCAACTCGCTGTCCGAACTCATACTCCGCTCATTGATATTCGCCGAGCCCAGCGTGGTAAACACGTCATCGACGATCATCAACTTGCTATGGATATAAACCTCCAGCCAGTTATCGGGTGGGGAGTCGGGGGCGACGAGTGTGCAGATATGAACTTTCAATCCGGGCACTTCGGTCGGAGTTATCGGTGTCGTTTTCACACTTTGAACTTGTTTGGCTAGTTCTTCGCATTGTCTGGCCAATTCATCCCGTTCGATTTCCAACCGTTCGATTGGGCCGGCCAGCTTGCCCATGGCGTCTACGCGGTCGTAATAGGCCGTCAATTTGCGTAACGCGGCAAAGTGCTCCTCCCGCAGCGCATCGAGCTTCGCTTGCCAGTAGTCATCGTGTTCGAGACGCGCCACAGAGGGCATGACTTCACTGCGACCCAACTGCCGAAGCATGCGGAACGTGCCGAGTGCGCCGTCGGCCATGCCCTCGTCGGAGGAGTTGGTGACGACGAACAGGTGCAGGTAGCCGTGTTCGCCGGGGTCGCGGCCGCCTTCGGCATGGCGTCGGGCGATGTCGACAACGGCGTCGGCGAACGGCTTCCAGCGGAAGTACTGGTTCTCGATGTAGATGAACTGGGTCGCGTTCTTGACCGCCTGCAGGTACATGGTCCGGATGTCGCGCTTGCCGGCCTCGGTCTGAGTGCGCAGCACTTGCGCCATCATCGGCGGCCCGAAACCCTTGCGCGGTTTGAGATTGGCGGCGAGGGGCTCACGGGCGGTCTGCAGGTCAATGCCGGTTGCTTTAAGCCAGGCCTGGGTGAAGTTGGCGTTCAGGTCCTGGAGCACCGGGCCGGTGACGCGGCTGGATATGTCCTGGCGCGGCGTAGAACCGTTGCGGCCGGACACATCATCCGCAGGAGCATAGGCGTGGTCGTCGCGGTCCCAATAGGGGTCGAGCATGTTGTGGCCCATGACGAACCCGACCGCGCGGTCAGCGTGTTCGTAGTCCACTAGCACCATTTTTTGGTGATGGGTGGGGATCACCGACATCGCCGCCGCCTTGCCGGCGGCCTCAAGCTCTGCCGCGCCTTGCTCTCGGGAGCGGGTCCATATTTGGTAGGCAATCTCCGCTCGGTCGGCCAGGCCCAGGTCGCGGACCGCAAACTCGATGTTTTCGAAAGGCCGCGCGCCCGCCTTGAACAGTTCTTGTGCCAGTAACTTGGTTAACCGGAAGCCCTTCAGTCCGGGGAACACCCTCTCCACCAGCGAACTGGCGCCGGTGTCAGGGGTTGAGGCGCGGCGGTACCATTCCCAGTCATACGCTTGCTGCCACGTGGATCGCCAGTCGCCGGCGTGCGATGCAATAGAGGCCACGTTGCGTCCTGGTGTCATGTTCTCCGCGAACATCGCAGTCAGGTGCGCGCTGTCGGACCAGCACAGCACGCGCACCTTCACGCCAAGAGAGGCTTTATTGACCAGCAATTCGCCGATGCACTGCGCCTGACCACCGCCGCGCTTGAACTGCATCGAAGGCTGAAACCCCCAGCAAATGATCTCCACCGAATGTTTTGCCGCCATGATCGCGTCGTGGACGGCGCCGAATGCTCGTTCGCCATTCACCAGCGGCTCGAAGGTCGCAGGCTTGGGCGAATACTCGCTGCACTCGACCATCCAGCGCTGATTCATGACGGCCGATGAGGTCTGGCGGGTGGCGATGGGGCAGGTGATGCTGGGTGTGTTCATCTTCAGGCTTCCGTGTCTGGATGGTTGAGGCGGTCGTAGTCTTCGCGGTACTGACTGGGTGCTTCGCCCGAACCGGGCGTCAGGCTGTGTTGATGGCGATGCAGGCCGCGGTTGGCGCGTGCGCCGTTGTCCTGATCGCCGAGGTAATCACCGCTGACCGGGATGTCATAGCTGGCGCCGTTGGCCAGTTCGACGCGGTAGCGCGAGCGGGATACCCGGTGCTCGACGCTGATTTTCCCGTCCCTCGACATCACACCCTTTTCAATCTCGACCCCGTCGGCGAACACTGTGTAAGGCATGCCGGTCCACGGCTGGTGACTGGCGGCGCTGCTTTGCCCGGCCAGCAGGGTCAGCGTCTGGCCCGCCGTGCTTTGCGGCCACGGCGTCTGCTCGCGGTCCATCTGGCTGGCGTTGCCGATGGTTTTCTTCGCCGCCTTGATGTCTATGGTGCCGGGGGCGTGAATCTGGATATCGCCGTTCTTGAGGCGGATAAAGGCACCGCCGCAGGTCAGCAGAATTTCCTCCTGGGCAGCGATCTCGATGGTTCGCGCCGTGGAGGTGATGCGTACGCTGTCTTTGGCGGTCAGTTCGATGGCGTCGTCCTGGGCCTGAATCTCTACCTTGCCCTTCGCGGCGAACAGCTTCGCCCCGGCGTCGCGGGCAAACAGGCTGATGCTGCGACCCACACTGACCAGCAGCGAGCGTGCACTGGCGAGGTTGATGTCTTCACCGCTGGAGAGGCTGGTGTGGCGGCCGCTGTGCAGCTGGATGTTCTCCGGCGTGACAGCGGCGATGTCGGCGGGCGCGGAAGCGACGATCAGCGGCGCGTCATAGCCCTGAGAGGTCGCATTGCCCTGACGGAGGGAATGCGTGGCGGCCTGATGCAGCCGGTTCAGGTTTTCGAGGCCTTCCTCCAGCGACAGGGCATTGTGCTGACCGGCGCTGTCGGACAGCGCCGTCACGCGCTGCAAGGCGTCGCTTAACTGCTGGCCGGCCTCGCTGCTGTCCAGATGCCCGCTTTGTGCCTTGGTGCGCCGCCAGGTGCTGAGGTACAAACCCTGCGGCGCGCGAATGGCGCCGGAGGCATCGGTGCGCAATTCAAACCCGTCACCGCGCCACGCGCCGCGGTGATTACCCTGTTGATCGACCAGGCAGCCGAGGTTCAGTTGGCTGTGGCCGTGACTGCTATGGATCTGCGTGCGCAACTGCGCCGTGGTGTCGTCCATGACCCAGTGGTTGTAACCGAGCCCGTCGATTTCCTGACTTTTGTAGCCGCTCATCCGGCCCGTGGAATGCCACGCCGGTTTGTCGCCGCCGTAGACCTGGCCGAGGATCAGCGGGCGGTCGATGTCGTTGTCGAGAAAGGTGACCACCACTTCTTCACCTGCGCGCGGCACGTACACACTGCCCCAACCGGCGCCGCTGCTGTTTTGCAGCATGCGCAGCCAGCAACTGGGTGCTTTTTCCGGTGATCGGAGGCGGTCCCAGTGAAAGCGCACGCACACTCGGTTCAGCACGTCGGTTTGCACAGGCCCGCCATTGGGCGCCACGACCGCCGCGGTCTGCGGCCCGGGGTTTAACGGTTTGTCGTGTTCGAAAGCGCTGCGGTACGGGACGTCCTGGCGTTGGGCCTCGAACGCGTTGCAATAAAATCCTTCGCCTTTCTCGGACGGCTTGTCGGCGCCCAGCTCTTTCAGGCGCGATTGCAGGCTGCCGGGGCGTTCACGGCGTGTCAGTGCAACGGGTAAATTGCTTTGCGCGAAGAACTCGACGGCGATCAGCAGAAACGTACGGCGTTTAGCGGGCCCGTCCTCATACAGCGGATGCCCGCGCAGCTCGAACCCATTACCCGGGAGCATGTGCCGGACGCCGCCATGGCCGGTGATGCGCCGCGCGGCTGATTCCACCTGCTCGATTTGCACCCGTGTCTGCCAGTTGCCGTCGTCTTCGCTGTGCCACGCGTACTGGCCTCGGTATTCATAACGCTCGAGCGTCTTTGCCGCACTCGGTGGATTGAGCCCCATGGACCGAGCAGACAGCGGCTGGCGGTGGGCCCGGTAATTGTTGCTGCTCCACAGAACGTGGCCATTCAGCAGCGTGTCGGCCTGACTCCATTCCACGATGCTGTCGTGGTCCAGCGCGGCCGTCTGGGTGTGAAAAGGCAGCGCTTCCGGCTCCAGCGGCGGCAGGTCAAGGACGCTGTCGACGAACACAATCCGGTGCTGGTCAGCCTCATGGACGACGTACCAATAGATGCCGGCCTGCTCGCACCAGCGCTGCACAAAGTGGGCGTCGCTTTCGTTGAACTGAGTGACGTAGGACTGCGGCGGGTGCTCGTGGCGCAAGTTGAATTCATAGCGGCCTTGCGCCTGGGGGTGCCCTCGGAATACGTCGGTGAAGATGTCGATCATCGTCATGTCTTGCCAGATGCGGCAGTCCTGACGGTATTCCAGCAGGCTGAACCACGGCGCGAATTCGAGCTGCCAGTCCTGCAAACTGCCGTCGCTGCCGAGGTAGCGCACGCTGCCCACGAAACCGTGTTTGTAACTGTGGCTGCCGTCGGCGCGCTTGATGGCGAGGCGAACCGGCTCGCCGATCACTTGGTGGGGGTCGAGGCGTGTCGATTCGCTGACGACGTCCACGCAGTAACGCGGGATTCGGCCGAGTCGCTCGACGCCGTGCACGCGCACGGCCAGCAGCGGCTCGGTCAGTGGCGTCTTGAGTTCGAGCAGGCGTCCTTCCTGGCTGATGCCAGTGAGGTTGAAGGCAGAGTGTGTTGCGAAGGTCATGTCGGACTTCCTGTCGGGGCAGTGGGCACGGTACGGGGGGTAGCGATGATCGATCCGCTGCTTGAACCGCTGTCGGTAAGGTCCAGCACCCATTGGGCCTGGCCGGTGGAGGCTTGGGCCGCCAGGCAGCCGAGGGCCATCCGCGTCCATTCGGCAGCGACGGTCCCGACCTGGCCGCACAGCGACGGGGCCTGAAACTGCTGATTGAAGGTCTGCTCGGGGGCGGTATTCGCGGTATCGGTCCGCGCGTCCCGCTTGAGTGAAACGAGGGATACCACCTCACCCAGGGGCGCCGGATCCGCAGCGTGTGCGTTGGCCGGCAGAGTGGCCCAGCTGTCGATGCTCAGGCACAGATGGCCGGGCATGCTCAGGTTGCCGGACAGCAATTCGGCAAGCCACGGCCCCGGTGCCTGGCCGGCGATACGGAAACCGCCACCGGGCAGCCACGCCTGGGGCCACACACCCACCACGGTTTCGAACCAGACGAGTGGATCGACATGGGACGGCGGGAACAGATGCACTTCAACCTGCGTCCAGTCCGCAACTCGCTCGAGCAGCGGGCACTGGGTCAGGGTCGCCTGCAGCAGTTCCATGGCGCGGGCGAGCGGGTCGATCGAGGGCAGAGGAATCGCGTCGATCTCGATCCGCCGCAACAGTCGGCGCGAGCCGTTGGCAGCCATCAGCCTTGGGTCGTGACTCAGCGCGTTCGCGTGCCTGGGGATGTCCTGGACAGGTAACCGCTGATCCAGGGAATGCCCGGGCAGTCGGAGCCAGACGTCCTCGACGCTGACGCTCTGCGCGCAGAAATCACCTCGGGGTTTGGCCCGGTCCAGCAGGCGCTGGGCGGCTTCCTGCGCCAGGCGCTTTTCGGAAATTCGGTCGTACATGTTCCGCCGCGGCCGGATGTCATGCTGAGGGGCATGAGGCAATGGCAGCTCGACAGGTTTGCCGAACAGTCGCTTGATAAATGCGTTCATAAGGACCCCTACAGAATGCGGCAGTCATCGTGGGTCGCGACGAGGGCGTCGCCGCACAGCAGGCGATCCCCGTCGCGGGCAATGGGCCGATCATCGACGAGGCAGGTTTCATCCCCTTCGGCGATTGCACAGGGGCCGTGAAAGCAGAGCACGTCGTCGCCGTGGCGGGCGACTTCGAGACCGTGCAGGAACGTGGAGGGCGAGCCTTGAATGACTCGACCGCCTTTGAGGGTAGGGTCGTTGAGAACGATGATGGGGCGCATGACGAAACTTCCCTGAGATGTGGCCGCGGCGAGCGTCCATGCTCCGGTGCGTTTGAGCCGCGAAATTAACACAGGGTCAGGGCCTTGAAAGTGGCACAGATTATTTCAAGACGCGTCCTACTTTGGCGCGGTGAAGAGTCCTACACGCGGGCGTGATGAGGTTCGCATTTTGATCGAACAGGCGCGGTTTGGAGGGGGGTTGAGCGGGGCTGGAGGCGTTGCGGGATTGGATCAGGACGCGCTATTGGATGTGCGCGTTATGGGGGAGGCGATGGCAGCGGATGTCGGCAACCGGCCAGCACGCCCTGAAACGCGCCAGCCGGTCATCACAAACGATCAGAAATCGTCGTCTTTGTCGAAGCGTCGCGCTTCGCGCTGCAGCTGATACACGAAACGCTCAACCTGACGCTGCACCAATCCACTCATGTTGTGGAAGCGCACACCGGCGAACGTGGTGTTGATCCTTTCTTCGAAGTGCAGATAGCGCAGTTCGACCGGCGTGGTCATGTTGCCGAAGGGCAGGGAGGCGATGAAGCGCTCATAGACCTGGCCCAGTTGCATGCGCTCGGAGATATCGCCCTCAAAGCGCAGCTTGCAGCCGGTGGCGGAGACATCCAGCAGTTTGCCGCGCAACGGAAATTTGAGCCGGTCGCCGCCAATCTCGACATCAATCAGCGAAGCCAGCTTCAGGGCCGCGCGAAACGCGTTACGGCGCTGGTGATAGACGACTTCTTCAGGGAGAGGGCCGCGATAGCTGCGCGGCTCTTCGATCACGGTCAGCTGGGCTTTGCTTTCCCAGGCGATGCGCACACCGTCGTGAAAACCTTCGACCCGGAAGGGCTCACCGCTGGCAAGGAAACGCTCGCCATCTCGGGGGATCATCTCGTCGAAAATGACCTGGTTGGTGTCACGGTCGACGTCGATCACGTAACTCTGAAAACGCTGGGTGCGTTCGTGAAACGTGATGATCAACGGGTCATGACTTTCCATCAGCAGCCGCAGATTGGCGGCGATTTCCAACGGGGTGGTCAGTACCTTCGGGGGCTGCGGAACATCGTCCGCGCTTGAGGCATTCACGGTCTATCCATCTCCAGGCAAATAACGGCAGCGTGCAGCGCGCGGCATATTGCCACCACAGTGCGCACCTTGATACAAGAACTTACGCCTGGCTGAGCGGACGCGGCCTGGCTTTGCCCGACGTCGAACCGCGACTGTCGTACAGCGTGGGCGTGTCGCCGCCGTTGAGAATCCTCAACTGCTGTGCCGTGGTGAGTTGCTGGAGCTGGATAAGGCTGCCGTTCTGTTCGTTGGCCGCCTGGCATTCACTCATCAGCGCGCTGAGTTCATCGCCTGCGGTCAACAAGGCTTCACCCACTGACGAATGTTTCGCCACTTCTTCGAGTCCCGCTCGATTGGCGGGCAGACCCAGGCTGGTCATCAGCTGGGTACGTCGGCGTCCATGCTGCTCGAGCACGATCACCAGCGCCTGTTTCTGCGCCAGGATGTGTTCCATCTCGACCATATTGCGCCCGTGAAGCGCCACTGACTCGGCCTTCAGGATGTCCAGCAGATGCCGGGTTGGCGCAATGTCGTCCGTGATCAGTTGAAGCAATGTAGTGTCTTGCATCGCATGCCCTGGTGTTTAAGCGTCCAGAAGCCCCTGCGCAGACCTGGGGCTAGCGCTGGGCTTCGAAGTTAAGCAGTTTGCTTGCAACACGATTGCTGTCGACCTTATAGCTGCCGTCGGCGACCGCCTGCTTCAACTCAGCCACACGGGCGCTGTTGACGACAGGCTGATCACGCAACGAATCACTGATCTTCTGCAACTGTTGAGCTTCGCTGCTCAAATGTACTGCCTCACCGCTACCGGGCACGCTCGAGGTGCCGCTGACCGCTGCCGTAGCTTCGGTTTTGCTGGCTTCCTTGGTGCTGGCAGTACGTGTTGTACCGCCAACGGTAGTGGAGCTGTTCAAACGATTGAAGTCGATGACCATGATTGAAAAACCTCTGGGTTCTAGGACGCTTGCCTTGGTTTCGGCCAGACCCGGAATAACTTTAGGGCCCGTGCGAAAACAGTCTCGAATGGACTTCGCACGGAGCACAGGGGTTCCGAGTGTAGGAAAAGCGCAAGCGCAGCGCCAGAGGTCTTACCTTCACATGTCAGTTACATAGCGACCTCGACTTGCCCGGGCGCAACGATATTGGCCTTGATCACCCGTTGGGAGTTGAGGTTCTTCACCCGTATTTGCTCGTTGAAACCGCCGTCGGACAAGGCTTCGCCCGGCATGCGCACGCTCATTGAACCGCTGCGCGCACTGATCACCACCTGGTCGCCCTTATGGACCATTTGCGGCTGATCGAGGTGGACGGGCGTCAGGATCTGGTCGATGACCGTTGGTCGGACAACTTTTTGCCCGACTGCCTGATCGACTGAATCCAGGAAGCCTTGCCCCAGCAGGCTGACGTCGCGTTCGCGCAGCGCCACATCGTTTTCCGTCACGATTGCGTCGCGCTTCATGGGCCGGACGGCCGTGACCACATTGCGGTAAAGGTGTACCTGGGCCGGCACAAACACCGTCCACGGGGACGTGCCTTCGCAGCGAATCTTCACGGTGACGCGGCCGATGGGCTGGGCCGGGCTTTCCAGTGAGGCTGTCAAATCCTTGTCGCACAGCGGCATGCGCAGACGCGGGTCCAGCTGTTTGACTTCAATTTCGTAGCGGCCGGCGGTTTGGTTGGTCGCCATGTAGTCTTCAACTGTGAATTCAAGAAAGCCCTGGGTCACGCCGATAAGTGTTTCAGGCAGGGTCATGTTGTCCGCCCGGCTCAGGCTGGCGGCACACAACAGACACAGCGCGACCAGCACGCAGAGAAAGCTGCGGGTTGCGGGTGCCGGGCGTCGGGATACTGTCGTTTGTGTGTTCATGATGAGTAAATAGCAAGGCCCGTGCCGCTTACCGTTCCGGTAGCGCAATTGGTCGTTTTGGGAGGTGTGGTGCATGGCTGGTGTGATGGATTCAGTAAACCAGCGCACTCAACTGGTCGGGCAGAACCGCCTTGAACTGTTGTTGTTCCGGTTGGACGGCAAGCAGTTGTATGGGATCAACGTGTTCAAGGTAAAAGAGGTGCTTCAGTGCCCGAAACTTACCCATATGCCCAAATCCAGTCCGATTGTGCGCGGTGTGGCAAATATTCGTGGCGGGACTATCCCGATCCTCGATCTGGCGTTGGCGACCGGTGGCAAGCCGCTGGCTGACATTACCAATTCATTCGTGATCATCACGGAGTACAACACCAAGATTCAGGGCTTCCTGGTGCATGCGGTGGAACGCATCGTCAACATGAACTGGGAAGACATTCATCCGCCACCCAAGGGCACCGGTCGCGACCACTACCTCACGGCAGTGACGCGTCTGGACAACCAGCTGGTGGAAATCATCGATGTCGAGAAGATCCTCGCCGAAGTGGCGCCGGTCTCCGAGAACATCTCGGTCGGCGTGGTCACGGCGGAGGTGCAGCACAAGGCGCTGTCGCTGCGTGTGCTGACGGTCGATGACTCCTCGGTGGCGCGCAAACAGGTGACGCGTTGCCTGCAAACCGTCGGCGTGGAAGTCACGGCGTTGAATGACGGTCGTCAGGCACTCGATTTCCTGCGCAAACTGGTGGATGAAGGCAAGAAGCCGGAAGAAGAATTCCTGATGATGATTTCCGACATTGAAATGCCGGAGATGGATGGCTATACCCTCACTGCGGAGATTCGCAGCGACCCGCGCATGCAGAAGTTGCACATCGTGTTGCATACGTCGTTGTCCGGCGTGTTCAACCAGGCGATGGTCAAGAAGGTCGGCGCGGATGATTTCCTGGCCAAGTTCCGGCCAGACGATCTGGCGGCGAGGGTGGTAGATCGTATCAAGGCGGCAGATATCAGCTGAGGAGGGGTTTTCCTCCTTGCTGTTCACATGATTTGAGAGGCGGCATGTCTACAGGTAATTTGGATTTTGATCAGTTCCGGGTATTCCTGGAAAAAGCCTGTGGCATTTTGCTGGGTGAAAATAAGCAGTACCTGGTTTCCAGCCGCCTCAACAAGTTGATGGAGCAGCAGTCCATCAAATCGTTGGGCGAGCTGATCCAGCGGATCCAGACTCAGCCGCGCAGTGGTTTGCGTGAGCAGGTGGTGGATGCGATGACCACCAACGAGACGTTGTGGTTTCGCGACACGTACCCCTTCGAGGTGATGAAGAACAAGGTCTTGCCCGAGGCGATCAAGGCCAGCCCTAACCAGCGTTTGCGCATCTGGTCGGCGGCGTGTTCGTCGGGTCAGGAACCGTATTCGCTGTCGATGACGATCGATGAGTTCGAGCGCAGTAACCCGGGGCAGTTGAAGTCGGGTGCGCAGATTGTGGCGACGGATTTGTCGGGTCTGATGTTGAACAATTGCAAGACGGGTGAGTACGACAGTCTGGCCATCGGCCGAGGGTTGTCGCCGGACCGTCTGCAGCGTTTCTTCGATCAGAAGACGCCAGGGCGCTGGACGGTGAAGGCGCCGATCAAAAGCCGTGTGGAGTTTCGTTCGTTCAATCTGTTGGACAGTTATGCGGCGTTGGGCAAGTTCGATATCGTGTTCTGTCGCAACGTGCTGATTTATTTTTCGGCAGAGGTGAAGAAGGATATTTTGCTGCGTATTCATTCGACGTTGAAGCCGGGGGGGTATTTGTTCCTGGGGGCGTCGGAGGCGTTGAACGGGTTGCCCGATCATTATCAGATGGTGCAGTGCAGTCCCGGGATTATTTATCAGGCCAAGTGATTGGCTGCGGTTTTGCTTTGATGAGAACCCCGCTTAGGCGGGGTTTTTTGTTTCGTGTTGGCGCTGAGATTGTTGGCTGCCTCTTAGCCGGAGCGGCGCTTAGAGGGGGCTGCCTAACGGCAGACATTTCGCCTTCGGCGAGTTACTTGGAAAAGCACCCCAAGTAACCAAGGGTGCTTGCTCCTGGTTGGGCTCCTCCTTCGTCGGAGTACCTTCACTCCGGTCTCGCTCCGTGGGCCCGCGCCGAACGGGCATCCATACCCTGACGGCGCTCTCGCCGCATCCATGCGGCTCGGCCCACTGCGCGAGACCTGCGTTCAGCCTGCACCCAAGTCGCGTTCGGCGGTGACCGGACCGTTTGCGTATGAAGATCAAAAGCACGGCAACGGCAACGGCAACGGCATTCGCGAGCAAGCTCGCTCCCACAGGCAGGGTGTCTGATCAGCAAAATAGCAAGCGCCTGCACTGGCCTCTTCCCGGCTAAAGCCGGTCCCACTAACCGCAGCGCATGCAGTCCGTAGGACTGGCTTCAGCCGGGAAGCTTTTGATCTTCGTACGCAAAAAGCTCAAACACCGCAGAACGCGACTTGGGTGCAGGCCGAACGCAGACGACGCGGAGTGGGCCGAGCGGCATGGATGCCGCGAGAGCGCCGTCAGGACATGGATGTCCGTTCGGCGCGGGCCCACGGA
>NZ_JASCOY010000122.1:0-12435 GCF_029960075.1 Pseudomonas sp. PS02290 | reverse complement strand
GGCTAAAGCCGGTCCTACCAAAGGCGCGCGGGCTTTAGTGGGACCGGCTTTAGCCGGGAAGGGGCCGGATTGCGCAACATCGACCTCACATCGACACCGGCCAAACCAAACCCCAGACAAACAAAAACGCCCCCGGCCTTTCGACCGGGGGCGTTTTCGTTCAGCCGGGGCTAGTTACGCCTTGGCTTTCTTGGCAGCACGGGTACGCTCGCCTTCGTCGAGGATCTTCTTGCGAAGACGGATCGACTTAGGGGTGACTTCGCACAGCTCGTCGTCCTGGATGAATTCCAGAGCCTGTTCCAGTGTGAAGCGAACAGGTGGAACCAGAGCGATGGTCTCGTCCTTGCCCGAAGCACGCATGTTATCGAGCTTCTTGCCTTTGGTTGGGTTGACGCCCATGTCGTTGTCGCGGCTGTTCAAGCCAACGATCTGACCGTTGTAGATCTCCTGACCGTGCTCGACGAACAGCTTGCCGCGCGCCTGCAGGGTTTCCAGGGAGTAGGTCAGTGCCTTGCCGGTTTCAACCGATACCAGAACGCCGTTCTGACGACCGGACATGTCGCCGGACTTCATGGTGTCGTAGCGGTCGAAGATCGAGGTCAGGATGCCAGCACCGTTGGTCAGGGTCAGGAACTGGTTACGGAAACCAATCAGACCACGAGCAGGGATGTTGTATTCCAGACGCACACGGCCTTTGCCATCCGGCACCATGTTGGTCAGGTCGCCCTTACGCAGACCCATCTCTTCCATGACCTTGCCCTGGGATTCTTCAGGGGTGTCGATGGTGACGTTTTCGAACGGTTCCTGCTTCACACCGTCTACCTGACGGATGATCACTTCAGGACGACCGACACCCATTTCGAAGCCTTCGCGACGCATGGTTTCGATCAGTACCGACAAGTGCAGCTCACCACGGCCCGAGACCTTGAACTTGTCAGCCGAGTCGCCTTCTTCAACGCGCAGAGCAACGTTGTACAGCAGCTCTTTGTCCAGACGCTCCTTGATGTTACGGGAGGTCACGAACTTGCCTTCTTTACCGCAGAACGGCGAGTCGTTGACCTGGAAGGTCATCGAAACGGTCGGCTCGTCAACGGTCAGCGGCTTCATCGCTTCAACTGCGTCCGGGTGGCACAGAGTGTCGGAGATGAACAGCGAGTCCATACCGCTGATGCAGACGATGTCGCCAGCGGCAGCTTCTTCTACGTCGATGCGGTGCAGACCGTGGTGACCCATCAGTTTCAGGATACGGCCGTTGCGGCGCTTGCCGTCAGCACCGATCGCGACAACCGGGGTGTTCGGCTTGACGCGGCCACGAGCGATACGGCCAACACCGATGACGCCCAGGAAGCTGTTGTAGTCCAGTGCCGAGATTTGCATCTGGAACGGACCGTCACGGTCGACTTTCGGCGCAGGTACGTTGTCGACGATCGACTGGTACAGCGGGGTCATGTCTTCAGCCATGTCGGTGTGATCCAGACCGGCAATGCCGTTCAGGGCCGAGGCGTAGACGACTTTGAAGTCCAGCTGTTCTTCGGTGGCACCGAGGTTGTCGAACAGGTCGAAGATCTGGTCCAGAACCCAGTCCGGACGCGCGCCTGGACGGTCAACCTTGTTGATGCACACGATCGGACGCAGGCCGGCTTCGAAAGCCTTCTTGGTCACGAAACGGGTTTGCGGCATAGGGCCGTCTTGAGCGTCGACCAGCAGCAGAACGGAGTCAACCATCGACATCACGCGCTCTACTTCACCACCGAAGTCGGCGTGGCCCGGGGTGTCAACGATGTTGATGTGGTAGCCATTCCAGTTGATCGCGGTGTTCTTCGCGAGAATGGTAATACCGCGCTCTTTTTCCTGGTCGTTGGAGTCCATCACGCGTTCGTCGTTGAGCTCGTTGCGCTCAAGGGTGCCGGACTGGCGCAGAAGCTTGTCGACGAGGGTAGTTTTACCGTGGTCAACGTGAGCAATGATGGCGATGTTGCGTAGATTTTCGATCACTTGTGTATCTCGATCAGAGGATTCGGTCAGCTGTCTGATTGTAGGCAGCTATGAACGGTGGAGCCGGCGAAAGCCGTTACGGCTGACGACTGGTGTCGGGGGGCCGGTGACGCAAGCCACAGGCAAACAGCCCCGGGCACTTAGCTCGGTCGATAAACGCGCACATTGGCAT
This sequence comes from Pseudomonas sp. PS02290, assembly GCF_029960075.1. Lineage (NCBI taxonomy): Bacteria > Pseudomonadati > Pseudomonadota > Gammaproteobacteria > Pseudomonadales > Pseudomonadaceae > Pseudomonas > Pseudomonas sp. PS02290. Next base: position 10,268 of record NZ_JASCOY010000122.1, on the reverse strand, counting down.
GCCCCTCACTGAGCAGATGATGAGCATGCAGGCGACTCATGACGCCTTTGTCGCAATAGAGCAGGTACTGGCGCGTGTCATCCAGTTCCTTGAAACGGCTGTTCAATGCAAAGAACGGCAGCGTTTGTACTTCGACGCCAGTCAGCGCAAGCGGGCGGTCTTCTGCTTCATCCGGGTGACGGATGTCGATGACCACTTGCCCCGCCAGCGCCTGACTGACTTCTTCAATCTGAACGTCCTGGCCCAATTCCTCGATCACGCGATCGATCGGTACCAGACGAGCGTTTTCCAGCGCACGTTCGAGCACGGCCATGTCGAACGATTTTTCTTCGTGCTCGACCCGATTGCGCTTGGCGGCGGTCTTCGGATTCACCGAAATCACACCGCAGTATTCGGGCATGTGCCGGGCAAAATCGCCGGTGCCGATCTGATCGGCCAGGTCGATGATGTCCTGCTTGTGACTGGCGATCAGCGGTCGCAGGACCAGCTTCTCCGTCACGCAATCGATGACCGACAGGTTGGGCAGCGTCTGGCTGGACACCTGGGAAATCGCCTCGCCGGTCACCAGCGCGTCGATTTCCAGCCGGTCGGCAATGTTGGTCGCAGCGCGCAACATCATACGCTTCAATACTACGCCCATATGACTGTTATCGACTTTTCCGAGAATTTCTCCCAGAACTTCCTCGAACGGTACGCTCACGAACAGCACCCGCTGAGAGCTGCCGTACTTCTTCCAGATGAAGTGCGCGACTTCCATCACGCCCAGCTCGTGAGCACGTCCGCCCAGATTGAAGAAGCAGAAATGGCTCATCAGGCCGCGACGCATGATCTGGTACGCGGCCACGGTTGAGTCAAAGCCACCGGACATCAGGATCAGGGTCTGTTCAAGCGAACCCAGCGGATAACCGCCGATGCCGTTGTGCTGGCTGTGGATCACGAACAGGCGCTGGTCCCGAATCTCGATTCTGACCTCGACTTCCGGGGCTTTCAGCGAAATGCCGGCGGCGTTGCATTCACGACGCAGCTTGCTGCCGACGTACTTCTCGACGTCCATGGAGCTGAAGTCATGATGGCCCGCACGCTTGCAGCGCACCCCGAAAATCTTGCCGGGGAGCGCGTCGCCGAAGTGCAGCTTGCACTTCTCGTAGATGTCTTCCATGTCGCCCAGCGGATACTGGTCAACCTGCAGAAAGTGCGTGATGCCGGGCATGCAGCTGAGCCGCTCGGTCATCTCGCGCAGGACTTTGGCATCCTCGACCCTGGTTTCGACCTCAAGGTTGTCCCACACACCATCCACCACCAACGCCGGGTCCAGATCGCGGAGCACCGTACGGATGTTCTTGGCCAGCTGTTTGATGAAGCGCTTGCGCACAGGCCGGCTTTTGATAGTGATTTCTGGGAAGACTTTGACGATTAATTTCATGAAAACAGCGCGCTAGGTCCCGGTCGAAAAAGGGGGGCGCGGATTATAGCGGAAATTGCTCAAGGTTTAACCAGTTATCGTACGGCCAATCGTCCGCGCACCAAAACGGCCCTGTATACAATTACTTGGCACCATAAGGGTGCGCAGGTTTTCGAATATGCGACGTTTAACGCGGTTAAAGACAGGTATTCCCGCGGAAAACCCAACACAGGGCACTGGCATGCAAATTGCTCCCTTGTGAGGCAGGTTGCCTTGGTCGAGTATCGCGCCCGGCATCACCCAAACTGAAGGGCCAACCACTACTCAGGCCCTAATCCACCCCGGAGGACAACATGTCGAAGTCGGTTCAACTCATCAAAGATCATGACGTTAAGTGGATTGATCTGCGCTTCACGGACACCAAAGGCACTCAGCACCACGTGACCATGCCGGCCCGCGATGCGCTGGAAGACGACTTCTTCGAAGTCGGCAAAATGTTCGACGGGTCCTCCATCTCGGGCTGGAAAGGTATCGAAGCCTCCGACATGATCCTGCTGCCGGACGACGAAACCGCCGTGCTGGATCCGTTCACCGAAGAGCCTACCCTGATCCTGGTTTGCGACATCATCGAACCTTCGACCATGCAAGGTTATGATCGCGACCCACGCGCCATTGCTCACCGCGCCGAGGAATACCTGAAGTCGACCGGTATCGGTGACACTGTATTCGCCGGCCCTGAGCCAGAATTCTTCATCTTCGACGAAGTGAAATTCAAGTCCGACATCTCCGGCTCCATGTTCAAAATCTACTCCGAACAAGGTTCGTGGATGTCCGACGCCGACATCGAAGGCGGTAACAAGGGCCACCGTCCAGGCATCAAAGGCGGCTACTTCCCAGTTCCACCGTTCGACCACGACCACGAAATCCGCACCGCAATGTGCAACGCTCTGGAAGAAATGGGCCAGGTCGTCGAAGTTCACCACCACGAAGTGGCAACCGCAGGCCAGAACGAAATCGGCGTGAAATTCAACACGCTGGTTAAAAAGGCTGACGAAGTTCAGACCCTGAAATACGTCGTGCACAACGTTGCCGACGCTTACGGCCGCACCGCTACCTTCATGCCAAAGCCTCTGTACGGCGATAACGGTTCGGGTATGCACGTTCACATGTCCATCTCCAAAGATGGCAAGAACACCTTCGCAGGCGAAGGTTATGCCGGCCTGTCCGACACCGCTCTGTACTTCATCGGCGGCATCATCAAGCACGGCAAGGCCTTGAACGGCTTCACCAACCCGGCAACCAACTCGTACAAGCGTCTGGTTCCAGGCTTCGAAGCACCGGTCATGCTGGCCTACTCGGCGCGTAACCGTTCGGCATCGATCCGTATTCCTTACGTCAACAGCCCTAAGGGCCGTCGTATCGAAGCACGTTTCCCGGACCCGGCAGCCAACCCGTACCTGGCCTTCGCTGCCCTGTTGATGGCTGGCCTGGACGGCATCCAGAACAAGATCCACCCTGGCGATGCGGCTGACAAAAACCTGTACGACCTGCCGCCTGAAGAGGCGAAAGAGATCCCGCAAGTTTGCGGCAGCCTGAAGGAAGCCCTGGAAGAGCTGGACAAAGGTCGTGCGTTCCTGACCAAAGGCGGCGTATTCAGCGACGACTTCATCGACGCTTACATCGCGTTGAAATCCGAAGAAGAAATCAAAGTGCGCACGTTTGTACACCCACTGGAATACGAGCTGTACTACAGCTGCTGATCCAGTCGCGCCGGCGAGAGCCGCGTGAACAAGAGGCCTCCTTCGGGAGGCCTTTTTTGTGCTCGTCTTTCGCCGCGTTACGTACATACATATGTAACGCAGTTGAGACCACCTGTTGAGGCAATATAGTCAGCACTCCGACTTCTCCGAATACGTGCCTCGACGATCGCGAGCCAGATTACTCATGCGAGAACATCCCCTTATGCCCAAGCTGATTCAGATCACCCTCTTCGCCCTGGCCGTGTTTGCGCCAGGCCTTTATGCAGCGAACACTCAGCAGCCTCCCGCACAGCTTCAACCGCTCATCGCAGCCATGGAGCAACGCTTGGAAATCGCCAATGACGTGGCGCGCAGCAAATGGCACAGCGGCAAGCCGGTTCAGGACAGTGAGCGCGAGCGCCAGGTGATTCAGAACGCCGAATCACGGGCGAGTGAATTCAAGCTGGGCGCCGACGACGTACGCGATTTCATGACCGCCCAGATGGAAGCCAACAAGATGGTGCAATACGCGCGTATCGAGCAGTGGCGCGAAACCGGCCACTCCCCGGAGAAGCCAGACGTCAACCTGACCGATGGCATCCGGGGTCGGCTGGATACGCTGCTGCCGGTGTTGATGCAAAGTTACTCGGCGTTTCAGCCTTACCGCAGCGATGCCAAATGCGCTGGCTGGGTGCAGTCGGAAATCCAGCGACAGGCAAGTGATCCCGTCATTGAGACCGCGCTGCAACGGGCGGGAGGCGACCTCTGCCGGACCACACCAAGCCCGTGAGCGGGTGCGCAGGTCCGCTTCTCGAATGACACCGTCGATCAGTATTCCTCTATGCTGATCCATGCCGCGTCATGGATTTAGCGCGGCACCATTGTTGGTTGTCCTGATCGCTGCACTGGAGTGTTCATGCGTCAATGTCTTGCCCTTCTGTTGCTGGTATTTGCGCTGCCCGCTGCCGCGCAGATCTACAAATACACCGATGCCTCCGGCAATACGGCGTACAGCAACCAGCCGCCGAACGGGACCAAAGCCGAAACCGTCGAGCTGCCGCCACTCAACAGTGTAGAGACCGTCGTCCCCGCACCGCCGCCGCCACTGCCCGCCACGCAGAACCAAAACCAAAACCAAAACCGGGACCAGCAAAGCGCCGCCGCCTATCAGGTGCTTGCGCTGAAAGACCTGCCCCAGGACGAAGCGCTTCGTGCCAATAACGGCTCGTTCACTGTTGGCGTGGCCATAGAGCCCCGTTTGCAGCCTGGGCATTTGTTGCAGTTGGTGGTGGACGGCGCACCCTATGGCCAGCCCACGAATATTCCTCGGCTGCAGGTCATGGAGCTTGATCGGGGCGAACACAGCTTTTCCGTTCAGGTGCTGGAAAATCAGCGTTCGATCCAGCAAAGCGAGACGGTCAATCTGACAGTGCAGCGAGTCCATGTCGGCCGGCCTTAAATACGTCTACCAGTTGGCCGTCGCTCTGTGCCTGCTGTTCAGCGTGAGCCAGGCCGTTTTGGCGGAGGTGTATACCTACGTCGATGCAGACGGCAATCGGGTCTTCACCGATCAGCCTCACCGCAATGCGAAGAAGGTCGACATAGCGCCGACCAACCGGGTCGATCAGCCCACGAAGGCGCCCAGTCGGGCATCCACACCGAAGCCAGCGGCGAGACCCATCTTCCATTATCAGTTGCTGCGGATTCTGGCGCCGGAACCCGACAGCACGATCCGCGACATTGAAGGCAATCTGAATGTCACCGTCAGCAATGATCCCGAGTTGCAGCCGGATCACTTGTACAGGTTACTGCTTGACAGCAAACCCTACGGCGAGCCGACGCGCAGCCCGGTTTTCCCGCTGACGAACATCGACCGTGGCACTCACCAGCTGTCCGTAGAGATCATTGATCAGTACGGGCGAGTGCTGGAGCGAACCCCCAATCAACCCTTTCACCTCATCCGCATCTCTCTGGCCCAGAAGCGGCTCGCACAGCCCTGTAAAAACGATGATTACGGTGTGCGCCCCGAATGCCCTATCAAGGACAAGCCGGAAGAAGAATCGAGTTTCTTTTCGTTCTTCCGCTAAACCCTGCCCGACCGCCTATGCTCTATTCTGGTGCACAACCTGAACGAGCTTTCGCGTAAAAAGCCCATTTTGGTTCAGCGTTCAGAAATCCATGCACTGTCGCCGGGCCTGCCGTCCAAAAAACGTTCGTAATTACTCAATCCGCGCTTCTTTTCGGAGCCTTGGTTTGGTTTTTGCATTTTGTAATGAATGCGCGAGCACACCACACGTTCTAGCGGTTCCATACGCTGGCAAAGACCAATCAGAGCCTGCACTCACGGCCCAGCCCGAGTGCATAGAGCCAAAAGAGGTCACCGGGATTCATGACTATCAGCGATGCGTTGCATCGGTTGTTACTCGACAACCTGACCACTGCCACGATTCTGCTCAACTCGGACCTGCGCCTCGAGTACATGAATCCTGCCGCTGAAATGCTGCTGGCCATCAGTGGTCAACGTAGCCACGGCCAATTCATCAGCGAGCTGTTCACTGAATCTGCCGAAGCGCTCAGTTCGCTTCGTCAGGCGGTGGAACAGGCGCACCCGTTCACGAAACGTGAAGCGATGCTGACCGCCCTCACCGGCCAGACGTTGACGGTCGATTACGCCGTCACCCCGATTCTTTCCCAGGCCGAGACCATGCTGCTGCTGGAAGTCCACCCCCGTGATCGCTTGCTGCGGATCACCAAGGAAGAGGCTCAGTTGTCCAAGCAGGAGACCACCAAAATGCTGGTGCGTGGCCTGGCCCATGAAATCAAGAACCCCCTTGGCGGGATTCGCGGCGCCGCGCAGTTGCTGGCACGCGAGCTGCCGGAGGAGAGCCTCAAGGACTACACCAACGTCATCATCGAAGAAGCCGACCGCCTGCGTAATCTGGTCGACCGCATGCTGGGCTCGAACAAGCTGCCGATGCTGGCGATGACCAACGTGCATGAAGTGCTCGAGCGCGTGTGCAGCCTGGTCGAAGCCGAAAGCCAGGGATGCATCACCATCGTGCGCGACTACGACCCGAGCATTCCCGATGTGCTGATTGACCGCGAGCAGATGATTCAGGCCGTGCTCAATATCGTGCGCAACGCCATGCAGGCCATCAGCAGCCAGAACGAGCTGCGTCTGGGCCGCATCAGCCTGCGCACCCGCGCCATGCGCCAGTTCACCATCGGCCATGTGCGCCATCGTCTGGTCAGCAAGATCGAAATCATCGACAACGGCCCCGGCATTCCGCCGGAGCTGCAAGAAACCATTTTTTACCCCATGGTCAGCGGCCGCCCGGATGGCACCGGGCTGGGCCTTGCCATTACCCAGAACATCATCAGTCAGCACCAGGGGCTGATCGAGTGTGATAGCCACCCTGGCCATACAACATTCTCGATCTTCCTGCCGCTGGAACAAGGAGCAGCGTCGACATGAGCCGTAGTGAAACTGTCTGGATCGTCGATGACGACCGTTCCATCCGCTGGGTACTGGAGAAAGCCCTGCAGCAAGAGGGCATGACCACGCAGAGTTTCGACAGCGCCGATGGCGTGATGAGCCGCCTGGCCCGTCAGCAACCGGACGTGATCATTTCCGACATCCGCATGCCCGGCGCCAGCGGCCTGGACTTGCTGGCGCGCATTCGCGAACAGCATCCACGCCTGCCGGTCATCATCATGACCGCTCACTCGGACCTCGACAGCGCCGTGGCGTCCTATCAGGGCGGTGCGTTCGAGTACCTGCCAAAGCCGTTCGACGTTGACGAAGCCGTTTCGCTGGTCAAACGCGCCAATCAGCACGCTCAGGAGCAGCAGGGCCTGGCCGTTCCGCCAACCTTGACCCGCACCCCGGAAATCATCGGCGAAGCGCCGGCGATGCAGGAGGTGTTTCGCGCCATCGGCCGCTTGAGCCACTCCAACATCACCGTGCTGATCAACGGCGAGTCCGGGACCGGTAAAGAGCTGGTTGCCCACGCCCTGCACCGCCACAGCCCACGCTCGGCTTCGCCGTTCATTGCGCTGAACATGGCAGCGATTCCGAAAGACTTGATGGAGTCCGAGCTGTTCGGCCACGAAAAAGGCGCGTTCACCGGCGCGGCGAACCTGCGTCGTGGGCGTTTCGAGCAAGCCGACGGTGGCACCCTGTTTCTCGATGAAATCGGCGACATGCCGGCCGATACCCAAACCCGGTTGCTGCGTGTCTTGGCTGACGGCGAGTTCTACCGCGTTGGCGGCCACGTGCCGGTCAAAGTCGACGTGCGCATCATTGCGGCGACCCACCAGAATCTGGAAACCCTGGTCCAGGCCGGCAAGTTCCGCGAAGACTTGTTCCACCGCCTGAACGTGATCCGCATTCACATCCCGCGCATGTCCGACCGTCGCGAAGACATTCCGACGCTGGCACGCCACTTCCTCAGCCGCGCTGCGCAGGAACTGGCGGTTGAGCCCAAGCTGCTGAAGGCGGAAACCGAGGAATACCTCAAGCACCTGCCGTGGCCGGGCAACGTCCGTCAGCTGGAAAACACCTGTCGCTGGATCACGGTGATGGCGTCGGGCCGCGAAGTGCATGTCAGCGATCTGCCGCCCGAATTGCTGAGCCTGCCCCAGGACGCTGCTCCGGTGACCAACTGGGAACAAGCGCTGCGCCAATGGGCCGATCAGGCTCTGGCCCGTGGTCAGTCCAGCCTGCTGGACAGTGCCGTGCCGACGTTCGAACGCATCATGATCGAGACCGCGCTCAAGCACACCGCCGGCCGTCGTCGCGACGCCGCCGTGCTGCTGGGCTGGGGCCGCAATACCTTGACCCGCAAGATCAAGGAGTTGGGCATGAAGATCGATGGCGGGGATGACGACGAGGGTGACGAGGGCTAACCCCTGCGATAGGCAGCAGCGCCTGCCTGCGATGGCGTCAGTTGAAAGACGGATTCGCCGCAGGCAGGACGCCATCGCGGGCAAGAGCGCCCACGATGGCTGCGGGTTTACTCAGCCGAAGATGGCTTCTCCCACAGATTAATTCCGCCTTCCACCGCAAACCGGTCGATCTCGGCCAGTTCTTCCTGACTGAACTCAAGATTGTCGAGGGCGCCGACGTTCTCGATGATCTGCTCCGGACGGCTTGCACCGATCAGTGCGGACGTGACGCGCGGATCGCGCAGTGTCCAGGCCAGTGCCATCTGCGCCAGGCTCTGACCGCGACGCTTGGCGATCTCGTTCAGCGCGCGCACGTGCTCGATGTTCTGCTCCGACAAATGCCCCGCCTGTAACGAGCCGCCACCGGGACGGTTGACCCGTGCGTCTTTTGGAATGCCGTTCAGGTATTTATCCGACAGCAGCCCCTGGGCCAGCGCGGTGAATGCAATGACGCCCGAGCCGAGTTCTTCGGTGGTGTCCAGCAGGTCTTTTTCCACCCAGCGATTGAGCAGGTTATAGGCCGGCTGATGAATCAGCAGCGGCACTTTCCACTCTTTCAGCAGGCCTGCGATTTCTCGGGTTTTGGCGCCCGAATACGACGAAATCCCGATATACAGCGCTTTGCCCTGCTGCACAGCGGTGGCCAGTGCGCTCGCGGTTTCTTCCAGCGGGGTATCAGGGTCGAAGCGGTGGGAATAGAAAATATCGACGTAGTCCAGGCCCATGCGCTGCAGGCTCTGATCGAGGCTGGCGAGCACGTATTTGCGCGATCCGCCGCCCTGACCGTAAGGCCCTGGCCACATGTCCCAGCCGGCTTTGCTGGAGATAATCAGTTCGTCGCGGTATTGCTTGAAGTCTTCCTTGAGCAGGCGACCGAAGTTGATTTCGGCACTGCCGTAGGGCGGGCCATAGTTATTGGCGAGGTCGAAGTGGTTAATACCCAGATCGAAGGCCGTGCGCAGCATCGCACGCTGGGTGTCGATCGGCGTGCTGTCACCAAAGTTGTGCCACAAACCCATGGAGAGCGCTGGCAGCACCAGGCCACTGCGGCCTACGCGACGATAGGGAATGCGTTCATAACGGTTTTCGGCAGCGATGTAAGTCATCCAGTCCTCTCTTTCTTGTATGGAAGTCAGTCACAAAACGAACCTGCGAGATTACTCGGATTTCTCTGCGGCGAGGGGGTTCAAGAGAGTGGACGAACGCTACGCTCCAGCGCTGAAGGAAAGCGACGGCCACTGCATTGTTCGCTGCAGCAGAACAATGAAGGCGTTTCTGCGGCGTTTATCAACGCGGTCTGCCATGTGAAGCTGCACTCACTTTCAAATGAATCGGAGCCTCACCATGACGCAGTCCACTCCACACATCCCCCGTCCGGTCGCCATCGTCACCGGCGCCTCCCGTGGTATCGGCGCGGAAATCGCCCGGCGCTTGAGCCACGACGGTTTCGCGGTGGTCGTGAATTACGCCAGCAGCGCGGCAGAAGCGGACGCCCTGGTTGCGCAGCTCAAAGACGAGGGCGGTCAGGCCATCGCGATGAAAGCCGACGTTGCCCAGGCTGACGAGGTCCGCGAGTTGTTCGAGCAAACGGAAGCGAAGCTGGGCAAGGTCAATGTGCTGGTCAATAACGCCGGCGTCATGAAGGCACTGCCGCTGGCAGACACCAGCGATGAGCAATTCGATCAGGCGTTCAACATCAACACCCGAGGCACCTTCAACACGTTGCGCGAGGCCAGCGCGCGGATGAACGACGGCGGTCGCATCATCAATTTCTCCACCACTGCGCTGGCGCTGAACCTGCCGGGCTATGCCATCTATAACGCGACCAAGGCGGCCGTCGAAGCCTTCACCCATGTATTTGCCAAGGAGCTGCGCGGGCGGAATATCACGGTGAATGCCGTCGCGCCGGGGCCGGTGGCGACCGAGCTGTTCCTGCAAGGCAAAACCGAGGAGCAAATCCAGCACTTTGCCAACATGCCGCCGTTGCAGCGCCTGGGGCAGCCGGAAGATATCGCCAGCGTCGTGTCCTTTCTAGCCGGCCCGGATTCAGGCTGGGTGAATGGGCAGGTGCTGCGGGCCAATGGTGGCTTGGCTTAGGTAGAAATCGAAGGTGTAAAAGCAAGCGTGCCCGCAAGGGCGTCGTGTCCGTCCCCGGTTGGGCGACTGACACGACGCCCTTG
>NZ_JASCOY010000121.1:0-12692 GCF_029960075.1 Pseudomonas sp. PS02290 | reverse complement strand
GGCTAAAGCCGGTCCCACTAAAAGCACGCGGTGTTCTGTAGGACCGGCTTTAGCCGGGAAGCCCTTGATCTGCTCTTGATCTTCATACACAAGAATTCCAGACGACACCCATCGCGACTTGGGTGCAGGCTGAACGTAGGTTTCGCGGAGTGGGTCGAGCCGCATGGATGCGGCGAGAGCGCCGTCAGGACATGGAAGTCCGTTCGGCGCGGGCCCACGGAGCGGGACCGGAGTGAAGGAACCCGACGAAGTCGGGCCCAACCGAGAGCACAAGCCCTTGGTTACTTGGGGCTTTATCAAGTAACTCGCCGAAGGCGAAACGTCTGCCCCCAGGCAGACGCTCTTGATCTACCGCTTCTAAGCCACATCGACTAGCACGATCTCGCTGTCTTCGAGGGCCGTCACCCGCAACACACGCTCATCCTCAACCGCCACACCATCCCGCGCTTCGGCACGCAGGCCGTTGACCTCAATGACGCCCGTCGCAGGCACCAGATACGCCCGGCGGCCTGCATCCAGCACGTACTCCGCCGTCTCACCGGCCTTCAGATTGGCAGCCACCAACCGGGCATTGGCCCGAATCCGCAACTCGATATCATCGTCCGCCTTGCCGCTCGCCAGGGTCACAAAACCCTCGCGGTCGCCTTTCGGGAATGGCTTTGCGCCCCAGGACGGCGGAGCACCGACCTCGTCCGGCATGATCCAGATCTGGAAAATCCGTGTCTCCTTCGACTCCAGATTGTATTCACTGTGCGCCACGCCCGTGCCGGCACTCATCACCTGCACATCGCCCGCTTCGGTACGGCCACGGTTGCCCAGGCTGTCCTCGTGAGTGATTGCGCCCTCACGCACATAGGTAATGATCTCCATGTCCCGGTGCGGGTGACGCGGGAAGCCGGTGCCGGCTTCGATCACATCATCGTTCCACACCCGCAGCTGGCCCCAGTTCATCCGGCTCTCGTCGTAGTAACTGGCGAACGAGAAATGGTGATGGGCATTCAGCCAGCCGTGGTCTGCGCCGCCAAGGGATTTGAAAGGTCGAAGTTGCAGCATGATCAGTTCCTCCGTAGCAGGGCCGGGCCTGTGGCAGGGCGCCGCTGGTGATGACTTGTCAGTCGATGGAGCAATGATCTATCAACTAAATATCGATAAAAAGCGTAAGTTCTGCATGAATGCGATCGGTTAATTCGATACTTAGGCCTTCATGGGGCCTAGAAACACGCGGCCCTTTATCGGCTAACTCCCTGACCGCAAAGCATTTCACTGGAGCTGAAACGCGAATGGGGCGACCATAGGCGCCCTGTCGAAAACGCTGATACCCGGAGCCCGCGTGCCGCACGATTTTTCCGCCGAGCTACCCAACGAGCCAAACCAACTGCCTCCCGACCTGAATACCCCTGAACGCTTGCCGTTCTTCAAGCGGCTCGTTGCCCGCATGATGGGCAGCGGTTTGTCGCGCATGCAGGCGCAGCACGTGCCGTCGTGGCACCAGGGCCACGCCGATGGCTACCTCAACGGTCATGCCGAGGGCATGAACGAGGGTTACGCGGAAGGTCACCTGGATGGCATTGAAGAAGGCCGTCAGGTGCTGGTGATTCGCGACACCCGGCCCCTTGAGCACCGTGGTCCGAGGGTTGACGACCACCTGTTCGACGACTGGCGCCTGCCGCTGACCAACGAGCTGAAAAAGCGCATCAAGGCCGACGTCGCCGAGAAGCTGCCCGCTCACGCGCAACCCACCACTGCCCAGTGGAAGATGATTTTCAGCGACACGCCATCGACCTACGTGATTGCCGGTGCCGGGGCGGGCAAGTCGACGTCGCTGGTGTTGCGTGTGCTGTTGCTGAACCACTACCTGGGCTTTGAGCTGGACTCGATGACCGTAGTGACCTTCACCCGCGAGTCACGCAAGGATTTCATCAACAAACTCATCGAGATCATGGCGCTGTGGGGCCATGAGCTGACACTGCGTCAGGCCCGCGAGGTGGTGCGCACTTTCCATTCGCGGATCCTGCCGCTGGTGCGCAGCCTGCCGGGTTTCGAGCAATTGCAGGCCTTCGAGAACCTCAGCAGTCAGTCCGGCCAGCTGTTCGACGACAGCGCCGACAGCAACCCTTTCGACTTGCGCATCAATGACGCCCAGCGCCAACAGCTGAACCTGTGCTACCGGGATTTGTACGCCGCCAATCCGCGTTTTCGCGAGGTCATGGCGCCCTTGTACCGGCAGTCGCTGCAACTCAAGGAACTGGACCGCGATCACCCGGACGTGCAGAAGCGCATCACCGTGATGGGCCTGTCGTCCAAGCGCGACGAAGAGCTGTGCGACGTCATCGAAGACCTGTGGATTCGCGCTGGCGCGTGGCCGATTCAGGGCGTCGAGCCGATGCGCCAGACCGTCGAAGTCAGCGGCCTGACCTTCCACGTCCACGGTTATGCGGCCGAGCTGGATGCCTGGATTGTCCTGGGTTTCGACCCGAGCGAAGACCAGCACCTGCGCCGTCCGGACGCCAAGTTGCCGGTGTGGGCCGAGTGGGTGATCAAGCGCACCTTGTTTCAGGCGTTTTGCCGCAAGCCGGTCATCTGGCTGGAAAACTACCAGGCATCGCGCGGGATGATGCAGTCGTTGTCCGGCGCGGCCGTGGCGGGGCCGGGGTTCGATTACAAAGTCACAGGCGAGCTGAGCGCGGCGCCGTTGCTGGACTGTTTCGTCGCGGCCGCCAGCTTCATCGAAAATCTCGGGCTGGACGTGCCGGACGCCGTGGCGCAGATGAGCTTTTCGGATCAAGACCCCGACCGGTTTTTCTTTGAAGCGTTGAGCCTGTTCTGGAAGGCCTTCGAGAACCACCTGCTGGATCAATCACCGCCGGTGATGACCTACAACCGGATGTTTTCGCTGTTCGGTGAAAACTCGCCGGAGAACCTCAAGCTGGTCAGCGATGCAGGGCTGCGTCCGCTGTCGCATCTGATGATCGATGAGTTTCAGGACGTCTCGCCGCAAATCGTCTCGTGGATCCGCGCCAGTCTGCGGGAGATCCGCAGTCGCGGCCCGGCGCTGCATGTGGGCCGCGGTGCCCAGCGTTCATCGCTGCTGTGCGTCGGCGATGACTGGCAGTCGATCTACGGCTGGCGCGGCAGTTCGCCGAAATTCTTCATGGAGTTCCCCAAGGAGTTTTCCTCGCCCTCGACCACCAAGGTCATGCTCAGCGACAACTTCCGCAGCCACCAGCACATCATCGACGCCGCCGAACACATCGTGCGTGCGGCGCCGGCGATCAGCGGCAAGAAGGCCCGCGCCAGCGGCCCGGTGCAGGAGCTGCTGCCGGTGACCGTGCTGGACCGCGACGATGACCGATTGCTCGCGAGCCTGACCGAGCATTACCACGCCGGCGACTCGGTGCTGCTGCTATACCGCAAAGGCAGCGAACGCAGCCGCTTGCCGGAAGCCTTGCAGGACCTTGCCGATGCCGATTACAGGCTGCCGCCCCAGGAACGTCGTCTGAAGCAACTGACCTATCACAGCGCCAAGGGCCTACAGGCCGACGCCGTGTTTCTGCTCGGGGATTGTCAGCATCTGACGCAGTCGCCGTACAAGAATCAGGTCTATCAGCTGGCCGGACTGGGGCGGGAAGGGGATCTGGAAGCGTTCGACAACGCGCAGAAAGATGAGGTACTGCGCCTGGCTTATGTGGCGATCACCCGCGCCGTTCGTCACTGCTACTGGTTCATCGACGCTGCGGGCAATGACGACGGGAACATGCCGCGCGCCTCGGCACGGGTTGCAGGCGACAAGGCATTTTTCGACGATCGCCGAGGGGCTGCGGCACTCGCCACTCCACTCGGCGCATCCGTCGAACAGGGGCAGTACGTCCAGGTGGTCAGGCCCGATTGAGGTACAGAGAGCGCCTTGGAATGAAGGTTTCGACCTCCAGTTCAATGGCCTCGATGATGCGCTCCACGTCCGTCGCGTTCATCACGGTGGCGCAGGGAATGGCGGCGATGGCGATCACGGTCTCGCCGCTGGCCCGGTCAAAAAGACGGGCCACCATACTGCCGGGCGCGTCCATGTTGGCTTCGAAGCCCACCGGATGAAAATGCCAGCGCATCAGCTGGCAGGCGTTCGGGAATGTCACTTTGTTCATGGACCCACCTCGTTCAATCGAGCACTTCACAAGCTCCGCAGGGTAGGAAAACGGCAGGTCTGTTCAGGCTTCGGCAGCGATCGACACGTCGCGTGAGGAAGCCTGGCCCGCAGACCACGAGTCAGGTAAAGGTAGCACCGAGTTCTGACAGTGTCGGGAAATAAATCCTACACAATTGAGAATTTCATGTTTCGTTGATCTTTATCATGAATCGCTTATATGCGGATGCATGCTTGAACCAGCGCTGAATCGTTATAGCGATCTGAAAGCATCGTTAACGAGTTAGGTGGAAGAAATATATATCTCCAAACGCTCAAGGCGCCCGCATGAAAGTTGATGGGCGGCCGATAGCAAGGCGAGCGTCAATTAAAAGAATCGACGCAGCATCAGCCTTCCAGAGAGATCATCCATGTCGATAAGAAACATGAATATTGCGCCTCGCGCATTCCTGGGATTCGCGTTCATTGCCGCACTGGTTATTGGCTTGAGCGTTTTCTCGGTTCACAGGATGGCGCAGATACGCCAGACCGCCATCGACATGGAGTCCAATCAACTGCCGAGTATTGGCCATTTAAGTGGGATGCTGGAAAACAGCCTGCGCTTGCGCATCACCTCGTTTCGCACGCTGGTAAACCGAGAACCGGCATCGCTACGCGAAACCGATGCGCGGATCGCCGAACTGATTGGTAAGTTGCAGACAGCCAAAAAAGCCTACGCCTCGCTCCCGGCCGAGGCTGATGAGCTGACCGTGTACAACCAGTTTGAAGCGACGCTGGCAACGTTCCTCGACATTCAGGCCAAAGTGCTGGACTTGTCGCATCAAGATAAGGTTGAGGACATGCGCGCATTGATCAATACCCGCATGAAAGAAGCCACTGACCTCATGGGTGTGCAGATCAACCAGTTGATCGCCCTGAACACGAAGAGCGCCACTGAAGCGGGAGAGATTTCCAGAGCGGAATATGAAAGCGCCAACCTGAGCATGATTGCTGTTTCAGTGGTTGCCGTCCTGCTCACCATCATGTTGGCGTGGTTGCTCACCCGAAGTATCGTCAACCCGATGACCCGAGCAGTTCGCGCCGCAGAAGAGATCTCATCGGGCGATCTGACCCGCCCCATCGAGGTCGACGGCAAGGACGAAGCGACTCAGTTGTTGCGCGCTCTGGCAACGATGCAGCGCAATCTACGCCAGACCATCGAGCTGATTTCCGGCTCGTCCACGCAGCTGGCGTCGGCGGCCGAGGAACTGAGCGCGGTGACAGAAGAGTCCTCGCGCGGTTTGCAGCAGCAGAATAACGAGATTGAGCAGGCGGCAACGGCCGTCAACGAGATGACTGCCGCCGTTGAGGAGGTCGCGCGCAACGCGGTGTCGACGTCCGAAGCGTCACAGCAGTCCAATCAGGCCGCACGTCAGGGGCGTGATCGGGTAATCGAGACGGTGAAGTCGATTGAATACATGGCGACGCAGATCCACGCCACTTCCGGGTTGGTGGAAGGCCTGGCGGCTCAGGGCCGTGACATCGGCAAGGTGCTCGACGTGATTCGTTCGATCGCCGAGCAGACCAACCTGTTGGCGCTCAACGCCGCCATCGAGGCTGCGCGTGCGGGGGAGGCGGGTCGCGGGTTTGCCGTGGTCGCCGACGAGGTTCGTGCGCTGGCCCACCGCACGGCGCAGTCGACCACGGAAATCGAAGAGATGGTCGCCGGCATCCAGACGCGTACCGGCGAGGCGGTGCACTCCATGTCGCGCAACACCGACAGCACCCGCACCACGCTGAGCCTGGCCAGCTCGGCGGGTGATGCACTGGAGTTGATCACTGAAGCCATTGCGCAAATTAACGAGCGCAACCTGGTCATTGCCAGTGCATCGGAGGAGCAGGCGCAGGTGTCGAGGGAGGTGGACCGCAATCTGGTCAACATCCGCGACCTCGCCGCGCAAACAGCAGCGGGCGCGAATCAGACCAGCGCGGCCAGCCATGAGCTGTCGCGACTGGCGGTTGATCTGAAAGCAATGGTGGCTAAGTTTGTGATTTGACGAGTTAAGTCCGGGGTGCGCAAGTTTGAGGGGCTAACCCGATCCTGTGGGAGCCGAGCTTGCTCGCGAAGAGGCCAGTGAATCTGCTGAATTTCTGCGCGTAGAAATACCGCCTTCGTGAGCAAGCTCACTCCCACAGGTCCTGCGGCGTGCCCGAAATCTTGAGTTCACCTCAATTCTGTGGGAGCGAGCTTGCTCGCGAATAGAGTGGCAAAGCCGCTAGATCTCCAGCGGACGAACCTCAGTCTTCGCGAGCAAGCTCACTCCTACACGTCCTGCGGCGTGCCCAAAATCTTGAGTTCACCCTGGTCACCCCACAGGTGCTGCGAGCTGACTGATATCGCAAGCATTCCCATATCCCACAGAGTATCTATCAGCCATTCCACGCAGCGGGATTGACCAGATCCTTCGGTCGCTCGCCCGCCAGGGCCGCCAGCAGATTGTCCACGGCACAGCGGGCCATGGCCTCGCGGGTCTCGTGGGTCGCCGAGCCCATGTGCGGGGTCGCCACCACGTTGTCCATCTGCAACAGCGGCGAGTCCGGATTCACGGGCTCCTGCTCAAAGACATCCAGACCGGCCGCGCGAATCTGGCCGTTCTGCAGCGCGGCAATCAGCGCCTGCTCGTCCACCACCTTGCCGCGGGCGATGTTGATGAAGATCGTCTCCGGCCGCATCTGCGCAAACTGCTCGGCACCGATCAGCCCCTCGGTTTCGGCGGTCAGCGGCACGGTCAGGCACACAAAATCCGCTTCGCGCAGCAGGTCTTCCAGGCTGCGATAGCGGGCATCAAAGCGCGCTTCCACCGCCGGCTTGGGTGAGTGACTGTGATAAATCACCGGCATCCCGAACCCGAAATGCCCCCGTTGCGCCACCGCTTCGCCAATCCGGCCCATGCCGATGATGCCCAGCGTCTTGCCATGCACGTCGGAACCAAAGTGCTGCGGCCCGATGTTCTGCTTCCACTGGCCGTCGCGGACCATGTTCGCCAGTTCCACCACCCGGCGTGCCGTGGCCATGATCAGCGCGAAACCGGTGTCGGCGGTGGTTTCGGTGAGCACATCCGGGGTGTTGGTCAGCAGAATGCCGCGCCGCGTCAGGTACTCGATGTCGTAGTTATCGACCCCCACCGAGACGCTGGACACCGCTTTCAGCTTTGGCGCCAGGTCCAGCAGTTCGGCGTCCAGCTTCACGCTCGCGCCCAACAAAGCATTGGCTTGGGGCAGGGCGTCGCGCAGGCGGGCCAGGCCGTTGCTGGATTTCGGATCATCGATCAGCGTGACCTCGGCCTGGGCTTGCAGGCGCTCCATCAATGGCGCCGAGAGTTTTTTGTAGAGCACAACATGGTGAGTCATCTAAAGAGTTCCCGATCAGGAGTGGGCAGGCGCAGGACCAACGCCAGGCTTGTCGCTCAGCGGCCGGGCCTTGCTGTCCGGCTTGAGCAGCAGCGTCAGCACCACCGACACCAGCAGCGCGCCGCTCATGAACAGGTACGACGCGCTCAAGGTGCCGGTGACGCCGTTGAGGTAGCCGACGAGGTAGGAACCGGCGAACGAACCGAGCGCACCGAGGCTGTTGATCAGTGCCATGGCGCCGCCCGCGACGTTGGCCGGGAGGATTTCCGGGACGATCGCGAAGAACGGACCGTAAGGCGCGTACATGCAGGCGCCGGCGATGACCAGCAGCGAGTAGGACCACCAGAAGTGCTCGGTGCCCAGCGCGTAGGAGCCGTAAAACGCGACGGCGGCCAGCAGCAGTGGCGGCCAGACGAAGGCTTTGCGCTTCTGGGTTTTATCCGACGCCCACGACACCAGCACCATGCCGATCACCGCTGCCAGATAGGGCAGGGCCGAGAGCCAGCCGGCTTCAACCATGTCCATCTGCATGCCTTTCTTGATGATGGTCGGCAGCCACAGCACGAAGCCGTACACGCCGATGCTCCAGCAGAAGTACTGCGCGGCCAGCAACAGCACGCGCGGAGAGCGGAACGCCTCGGCGTAGTTTTTCACCGGCTTGATGCCGACCTGTTCGGCGTCGAGGCGCGCTTGCAGTTCGGTCTTTTCTTCAGCGGTCAGCCACTTGGCCTGGGCCGGACGCTCGTCCACCAGACGCCACCAGATAAACGCCCAGATCACCGCCGGCAGGCCTTCGACGATGAACATCCAGCGCCAGCTGAAGTGTGCGACCAGATAACCGGACACCACCGACATCCACAGCATCGTCACCGGGTTGCCGAGGATCAGCACGGTGTTGGCGCGGGAGCGTTCGGCCTTGGTGAACCAGTAGCAGAGGTACACCAGCATGGCCGGCATCACCGCCGCTTCGACCACCCCGAGCATGAAGCGGATGCCGATCAGCATGTAAGCGTTGGAAACGATGCCGGTCAGGGTGGCTAGGCCGCCCCACAGGATCAGGCTGACGAAGATGAGTTTCTTGACGCTTTTCTTCTGCGCGTAGATGGCGCCGGGCACTTGGAAGAAGAAGTAACCGAGGAAGAACAACGCCCCCAGCAAGGACGACATGCCCGGGGTGATGTGCAGGTCTTCGGCCATCCCCGACGCGGCGGCGAAGCCATAGTTGGCGCGGTCCAGGTACGCCAGGCTGTAGGTGATGAAGACGATGGGCATGATCAACAGCCAGCGACGTTTGAGGCCGGCGTGTTTCACGGATTCGAGCAGCTTTTCCATTTCAGGCTCCCTGAGCATGTTGTTTTTGTCGCAGCAGGTGATGGAGGTACGGTGTGTGTGAAAGCGAGGGTTCAGGCGCTCTGTCGTCGGGCGCCTGCCGAGACGTTGGCGGCATCGAGTGCGGCGCGGGTGGGCAGGCCTTCCATGTCGCCACGGCTTTGCACGGCCTGGCTGCCGACCCAGTTGCCCCGGGCAGTGGCTTGCTCGAACCCGAGGTTTTGCAACAGCGCGCTAATCACACCGACCGCAAAACCGTCGCCTGCGCCCACGGTGTCGACCACATTGGCCACCGGCACGCCGGGCAAGAACGCCTCATTGAGCTGAGTGCGGTAATACGCACCCTTGGCGCCGAGTTTGATGATCACTGCCTCTACGCCCATGTCCAGGTAGAAACGGGCGATTTCAGCCGGCGTGTCGAAACCGGTGAGCAATTCACCCTCGGCCAGCCCCGGCATGACCCAGTGGGCGTGACTGGCAAGGTGATTGACTTCGCGGATCATCGTCGCCTGGCTCGACCACAGCGAAGGCCGCAGATTGGGGTCGAACGACACGCTGCGACCGGCCTCGCGCATTTGCGTCATCAGCACGTGGGAAAGCTCCCGGCAGGTGTCGGACAGCGCCGCCGGAATGCCGGTGGCGTGCAGGTGCCGCGCCTTCAGCAGGTCGGGAACGATGTCGTTGACCGACAGGTGACTGGCCGCCGAGCCGCGACGGAAATACTCGACCATCGGATCTGCGCCTTCCAGCTCCAGGGATTTGAACTGGAAGCCAGTGGGGTGCGCGGCGTCCACGGTGACGTGAGCGCAGTCCACGCCTTCTTGTTGCAGGCTGTCGGTGACGAAGCGGCCCATGGAATCGTTGCCGACCCGGCTCAGCCACGCCACTTTGAAGCCCAGCCGCGAGAGCCCGATCGCCACATTGCTGTCGGCACCGGCGATGCGTTTCTCGAAGTGGCGCACCTGCGCCAGATCTCCGGTTTGCTCGGCCACCAGCATGGTCATGGTTTCGCCGAAGGAGAGAATATCGATCTCAGACATGGCTCAGCGCCTCCGTTTCCTTGGGGTGGGTCTGCGCTGATTGGGACTGGCCAAGGCGGGCGAGCAGGGCAACCTGTTCGCGGGTCACCTCCAGCAAGTCGTCGCCTTGCAGCGGGTACTCGATGGCGCGGGGCAGGTTCACCGGCATGTGCTGAATGAGCAATTCCCACTGTTGCAGGTCGATTGAAGCAGGCGGCACGGCGATGAGCTTGCCTGACGCGCTCCGGGTGATTGCCTTGCAGTGCAGGTATTCGACGTAACGGCCCAACTGCTGGGCAGCGTCACGGGCGGACTGGTCCTGCCAGCGCCAGTTGCCGATGTCGAAGGTCATGCCGATGGGCATTTGCAGCGCGGTGATCTGCGCGAAGAAGTGCACGAAGGGCTCGATGCGGCCGCCCTGTTCGGTCTGGTCGTTTTCCACCAGCAAGTGAACGTCGTAGGGCGCCAGGCGATCAGCCAGCGCGGCGACGTCGCAGTGCTCGCCAAAATGCCCCAGCGACACTTTGAGCCAGAACGCACCGCACGCGGTGGCGCGCTCCAGGGTCGGTTTCAATTCGGGGTTCGGTTGCGTGTCGCCTTCGAGCCACAACTCAAGGGGCGCCGAGTACAGGCACTCCAGGCCTTGAGCCTGAATGGCGCGGGCAAGGGCAGGGAAGTCCTGGTCATGCACGCCGGGGCTGAACAGCTCTTCGCGCAGCTCGATACGCTTGACGCCGGCATCAACCAGTAGCGGGATGAAACTGGCCTGGCTTTGGGCACGTACACGATCGGCACCGAAGGCGCCGAGGCTGATGGCAACGGATGGAAGGGTCATTATTATTGTCCTCTGAAACCGGTTACATTTTTCTTCGAACGAGCGAACCGGCTAAAAGTTCGCGTCGGCGTGCAGGGTCTGACCTGCGGTATCTGCGTAGTGGGGATGTCAGGTCTGTCGTCGGGTCGAGCCCCGCGCGATCAACTGCGCGGGGAAGTCGTACAGCCGCACTGGCTCCTGATCGCCACGCAGGCGATTGAGCAGGCATTCGAAAGCGGTGATGCCCATCTCATGGGTAGGTTGGGCCAGCGACGTGATGCCGCTGCCGACCAGCGGGTACCAGTCCAGCTCGTCGAGGGCGATCAGGCCGATGTCGTTGAACAAGTGACAACCCAGCTCATGCAATTGGCGGGTGGTGATCAGGGTTGCGACGCCGTTGGCGGTGAACAGCGCTTTGGGGCCGGGGCCTTCTTGCGCGAGGAAGTGGCGCAACCGATCGCGCAATGATTCGCCGGTTTCGCAGACCTGCCCATGCATGTCGGTTCGCTCGGCGATCTGTTTCTTGAAGGCGTCCATCCGCTCGATCCGCGAACTGGTGCCGTCCTGGGGTTCGGTGACCATGAGCACATCGCGATAACCGGCGTCATGCAGATGATCCAGCGCCTGCGTCACTGCCGTGACGTTGTCGAGGCCGACGAGGTCGCTGTGCAGTTCATCGACCTTGCGGTCCACCAGCACCATCGGCAGTTCGCGGTGCAGTTCGCGCAGTTCGTCGAGGTGATGGCCGAGGGTGTTCACGATCAGGCCTTCGATGTTGTAAGAGCGCAGGGCGGCGAGGTGCAGGCGTTCCTGTTCATCGTCGCGGTCGGTGTTGCAGACGACGAGGCTGTAGCCGTGTTTGCGGCAGGCCGTTTCGACGCCGTGCATGACGGCGATGGAGTAGGGGTTGCGGATGTCGGCGACGAGCATGCCGATCAGGCGGGTGCGGCCGCGTTTGAGGCCGCGGGCCATTTGGTTGGGGCGATAGCCGAGGGTGTCGATGGCCTGTTCGATGCGTTTGGCGATGGCATCAGACAGCAGTTGGCGGTCATCGCCGATGAAGCGCGAGACGCTGGCCTTGGAGACGCCGGCGAGGTCGGCGACATCGTTCATGGTGACGCGGGTGCGCGTCGGGGTGGAGATGCTGTTCACGGCCTGGACCTTATTGGATTTATCAGCAGGCTTATCGGGAGAGCGGTTGGGGCTCTGAAACCGGTTTCAGGAGACACCAGATTGTGGGGTTGCGTCAATACGCGGTTAAGGGCATCTGCCTAACGGCAGATATTTAGCCTTCGGCGTTTTTTCCAGATCAAGAGCGTCTGCCTGGGGGCAGACTGTTTCGCCTTCGGCGAGTTACTTGGAAAAGCACCCCAAGTAACCAAGGGTGCTTGCTCCTGGTTGGGCCCCTCCTGCGTCGGGGTTCCTTCACTCCGGTCTCGCTCCGTGGGCCCGCGCCGAACGGACATCCCTGTCCTGACGGCGCTCTCGCCGCATCCATGCGGCTCGGCCCACTCCGCGAAACCTGCGTTCAGCCTGCACCCAAGTCGCGATTGGCGGTGTTTGGGCTTTTTGTGCATGAAGATCAAAAGCAGATCAAAAGCAGAGCAACGGCTTCCCGGCTGAAGCCGGTCCTACAAAAGCACCGCGTACGCCCTGTAGGACCGGCTTTAGCCGGGAAGAGGCCAGCTCAGGCGCCGACATTTTTGCTGATAGCACGCCCTCCCTGTGGGAGCGAGCTTGCTCGCGAATGCTTTATCTCAAACACCAGATATCTGTTGGATGTACCGACCCCTTCGTGAGCAAGCTCACTCCCACAAGTCCATGGCGACTGATCTACCCTTGATCTGCTTTTGATCTGCTTTTGAACTGCTTTTGATCTTCGTACACAAAAAGTCCGGTCACCGCGAAACGCGACTTTGGTGCAGGCCGAACGCAGACGACGCGGAGTGGGCCGAGCGGCATGGATGCCGCGAGAGCGCCGTCAGGACATGGATGTCCGTTC
>NZ_JASCOY010000120.1:0-12729 GCF_029960075.1 Pseudomonas sp. PS02290 | reverse complement strand
GACCGGCGTCAGGCCGTCGACGGACTTCTGCGAAAACAGGCCGAATTCGAGGCGGTGGAAGCCGCCGAAGCCCGGGTCCTGTTCGCGTTTTTCGTAGTAATCGGCGCGGGCGTTGATCGCGTTGTCCAACTCGGACAGGCGCTGCGCCGCAGGGGCGATGCGCTGATAGGCAGCACGGGCCGGCGCGTAGGCTTTCTGCGCCTGGGCCAGATCGCCGCTGTCGATGGCTTGTTGCAGATCGTTGACCGCGCGGATCAGCGCGCTGCTCTGGGTGCTCAGGTAGACGCGGTATTCGGACAGCGGGCCGATGAAGGCGACCATCGACGGACGCGCTTTGGCAGCGGCATCGGATTCAGCGGTCGGCGTCACGTGCAGGGTGCCGCGCGGGTTGCTCAGCAAGCCGCAGGTGATGGCGTAGTCGCCCGGCTGCAGGTTGGCGTTGATGATCTGGCTCAGGCCCGGAACGATGTTTTCGCGTTCTTCCACCACGAGCACGCCGTCGAGGATTTCCCATTCCACGGCGCGATCCGAAGCGTTGACGATGCGGAAAGCGTTCTTTCCGGCCGGCACGGTGATCGAATTCGGCTCGCAGCTTTTAGCGTTGATGGTCACGACGGTTTCATTGCCGCTGTTGGCGATGCGCTTTTGCTGCGCGGCCTGGGAGGCGAAATAAAACATGGCGCCGGCGGCGATCATCAAAATCACCGAGCCTGCAACGGCGAACTGCAAGGCGCGAGGGGGCTTGGCTTTCTTGGGAGGAAGGCCGTTGGCAGTGGAGTTCATGGGAGCCCTTATTTGTTCGTAACTGAATGCGTAACCGAAGAAGTGTGACCGTGTTCATGGGCCGGGCGGGTGGGCAGACTCACCACCCGCGCCTGGGGCTTGAAGAACAGGAACAGCGCAAAGACCAGGTAAGCCAGGTACGCCACCAGCACGCTGACGGTCGGCGCATCCTGATAGCCGAACATGCCGGCCAGCACCGAACCGGTCGGGCCGTCCATCGGCAGGATCGCGCTGATGTCGAAGACCACGTCCTGGAAGTGGTTCCAGACCCCGGCTTCGTGCAGCGAACGCACGGAGTTGGCCAGAATGCCCGCCGCGACGACGAGGATGAACAGGCCGGTGTAGCGGAAGAACTTGCTCAGGTTCAGGCGCATGCTGCCTTTATAGATAGCGACGCCGATGCACACCGCGATGATCAGGCCGAACAGCGCACCCAGCGGGCCGGACACGCCTTCGCTCTGCTGGAACACGGCAAGCAGGAAGAACACGGTTTCGAGGCTTTCACGGGCGACGGCGAAGAACACCATGCCGATCAGCGCGTAGGTCTGGTTTCTCGACCCGGCCAGAGCGGCGTCCAGGGACTGGTGCAGGTCATGCTTGACCGAGCGCGCGACTTTGCGCATCCACACGACCATCGAGCTGAGGATGACCACGGCGACGAGGCCGACAATGCCTTCGAACAGTTCCTGCTGCTTTTGCGGAAACTCAGCGCTGACCATTTCCAGACCACCGCCGACGAACAGCGCCAGGGCGACCGCCAGGAACACGCCGATCCACACAGCAGGCATCCACTCGCCGCGGCCGGTCTGTCTCAGGTAACTGGCAATGATGCCAACGATAAGCGCGGCTTCAATCCCTTCGCGCAGCATGATCAAAAAAGGAACGAGCATTTATCACCGGTGCATATCTGATAGGGTGTGCGACGTGAATGCGTCGGGTAGCCATTCGCATTCAGCCACTGTGTAACATAATGATACTCATTATTGAATGCGTGCACTGGTTTTTTTGCAAATCCCTGCTTGTTGTGCAGGTGTTCAGCCGGGGTTCAGGCAGTGAGGGAGCTGGAAGCTTTAAGCGCGCAAGCGGCCAGAGCGTTTTAGCGTTCACAGCGCGGCTTTCAGGGTCTCGACGAATCGCAGCGCTGCCGGGCTCGGGTCCGATCCAGCACGGGTAATCAGCCCGATCTCCCGACACACGCCAGGATGCTCGACCCGCACCTGCGTCAAATCGCCGCGGCCTTCGTCGGCGGATTCCGGCAGCAACGTCATCCCCAGGCCGTGCCGCACCAGCGCCATGACCGTCGACATGTAGTTCGCTTCCAGCCCGGGCGTCAGCACAAGTCCTTCTTCAGCAAACAATTGCTCCACCCGCTCACGCACGCTGCTGTCGCGACCGGTGAGGATGATCGGCTGTCCCGCCAGGGCCTGCAGGGTGACCGAACGCTCCCGTGCCAGCGGATGGTCAGCGGGAACGAACAGGCTCAGCCGGTCGACCATCACTACCTCGAACGCCAGCCCGTGGCCCATGCGCGCCCGCACTCCCAGTCCGAAATCCACTTCGCCCTCGCGCACCAGCGCATCGATCCGCTGCGCGACCACGTCACGCAAGCGCACTTCGACGCCGGGGAACTGCTCGCGGAAGGTTTTCAGAATGGGCGGCAGCGTGCCGGAACACATCGACGGCAGGGCAGCGACGGTCACCACCCCCCGACGCAGCGCGGCCAGATCCCGCGAGCCGCTGACGATGTTGTCCAGGTCCAGCAGCAGTTTCTCCATGGGCCCGCGATTGTTCTGACCCGCAGCGGTCAGGTTGACCTGGCGCGGGCTGCGCTCCAGCAGGGCAACGCCGAGCCATTCTTCCAGCTGCTGGATCTGCACGGTCAGGGCGGACGGCGACAGGTTCAGCTCCAGCGCCGCCTTGGCAAAGCTGCCGGTGTTGGCAACGGTAAGGAACGCGCGGATGTGCTGAATCGAGTTTTTCATGGCGCTGATTTCCAATGCTTCTTGTCGCGGCGTCATTCGGTTTTTCCGAACGCAGGGCGCCGAACATTTCAATTTACAAAGCTTACCCCCGTTTCGATACTCGCTGAAAACAACAACAGCTCGTCCCGCCGCCCGCCGGTCAGGGATGACGAAGGATCAAACCATGCTCGCCACCCTTGGTGTCATTACCATCCTCTGCCTGCTCGCTGCCGTCATCAGCAAGCGCCTCTCGCCCCTGGTTGCCCTGATTGCCTTGCCCATCATCGCCGCGTTGATCGGCGGATTCGGTCTGCAAACCAGCGGCTTCATCATCACCGGCATCAAGAACGTCGCCCCGGTGGTCGGCATGTTCGTGTTCGCCATTCTGTTCTTCGGCGTGATGACCGACGCCGGCATGCTCGACCCGATCATCGACCGCATCCTGCGCACCGTCGGCACGCGTCCTACGCGGATTGTCGTCGGCACTGCGCTGCTGGCGTTGCTGGTGCACCTCGACGGTTCCGGCGCGGTGACCTTTCTGGTGACGATCCCGGCAATGCTGCCGCTGTACACGCGGCTGGGTATTGATCGGCGGATCCTGGCCTGCGTCGCGGCCATGGCGGCGGGGGTGAATTTCCTGCCGTGGACCGGGCCGGTGCTGCGTTCGTCGGCGGCGCTGCATGTACCCGTGTCCGAACTGTTCCAGCCGCTGATTCCGGTGCAGATCGTCGGCCTGGCCTTTGTTTTCTTCTGCGCCTGGATGCTCGGGCGACGTGAGGAAAAGCGCCTGGGGCTGGGCCGCTTTCAAACCACGGCCGAGCACATCGACGTGGTGCCGCAGCGTGTGCTCACCGAGCATGAAGCGGTGCTGCGCCGGCCGCGTCTGTTCTGGCTCAACCTGGTGCTGACCATCGTGGTCATGGCGGTGATGATTTCCGGCTGGGTCGATCCGGTGGTGATGTTCATGGTCGGCACGGTGCTGGCGCTGTGCATCAACTACCCCAACGTCGACGCCCAGCGCGCGCGCATCGATGCCCACGCCAAGACCGCCCTGACCATGGCCAGCATTCTTCTGGCGGCCGGGGTGTTCACCGGGATCATGCAAGGCACCGGCATGCTCAAGGCCATGGCCGAAGTGGCGGTGGCGCAAATCCCGGCCGGCCACGGCAAGTTGATTCCGATGGTGGTGGGCTTCCTGTCCATGCCGCTGAGCCTGTTGTTTGATCCCGATTCCTTCTATTTCGGCGTGATGCCGGTGATTGCCGAAGTCGGCCGCTCCCTGGGCGTTGATCCGCTGCAAGTGGCCCAGGCCTCGCTGCTGGGCGTGCACACCACCGGTTTCCCGGTCAGCCCGCTGACGCCGGCCACCTTCCTGCTGGTCGGGCTGTGCAAGGTCGAACTGGCCGACCACCAGCGCTTCACCATTCCGTTTCTGTTTGCCGCATCGGTGCTGATGACCCTGACCGCACTGTTGCTGGGAGTGTTTTAAATGAAGACATTACGTATCGGCTCTGGCGCCGGTTATTCCGGTGACCGTATCGAGCCCGCCGTTGAATTGGCTGAGAAGGGCGAACTGGATTACCTGGTTTTCGAGTGCCTGGCCGAGCGCACCATTGCCCTGGCACAACAAGCGCGGCTCAGCGATCCCGAGGCCGGTTTCGACCCGCTGCTGAGCGAGCGCATGCGTCGCGTGCTGCCGTTCGTTGGGCGTGGACGCGAAACCGGGCAACGGCGGCTTCGGCTGATCAGCAACATGGGCGCGGCCAATCCGCTGGCGGCGGCGCGGGAAGTGCGGCGCATCGCGGTCGAGTTGGGGCTGCACGGGCTGAAGGTCGCGGCGGTGACGGGGGATGACGTGCTCGCTGTTCTAAAGGCGAGTCCTGAACAGATGCTGGATAACGGCGCGCCGATTGTTTCGTTGGGTGATCGGTTGATCTCGGCGAACGCCTATTTGGGCGCCGAGGGGATTGTCGAGGCGCTGGAGGCCGATGCTGATGTGGTCATCACCGGTCGGGTCGCCGATCCCTCGTTGTTTCTTGCGCCGCAGCTGTTCGAATTCGGCTGGGCCGAGGACGACTGGACGCGGCTGGGACGCGGCACCTTGATCGGCCATCTGCTGGAATGCGCCGGGCAGATCACTGGCGGTTACTTTGCTGATCCGGGCGTTAAAGAGGTGCCGAATCTGGCCCGCCTCGGGTTTCCGCTGGCTGAAGTCGATGCCGAGGGCAGGGCGCAGATCAGCAAGGTCGCCGGCTCCGGCGGGCGGATCGACACCGCCACCTGCACCGAGCAAATGATTTATGAAGTGCACGACCCGGCGGCGTACCTGACCCCGGACGTGACGGCGGATTTTTCCGGCGTGTCGTTCCATCCAGTTGCCACCAACGAAGTACGGGCTGAGGGCGCCGATGGCCGCGCGCGACCCGAGACGCTCAAGGTCTCGGTGGGTTATCTCGACGGCTGGATCGGCGAAGGGCAGATTTCCTATGGCGGCCCCGGCGCACTGCCCCGCGCGCAACTGGCGCGGGACGTGGTGCTGGAACGTCTGCAACTGACCGGCGTGGTCTTCGATGACGTGCGCGCCGAGCTGATTGGCGTCGACGCATTGCACGGTGCGGCGCTGGGTTCGCGGACGGCGGCCGAGCCGTGGGAGGTGCGCCTGCGGGTCGCGGCGCGCTGTGCAGACAAGGCCGAAGCCGTGCGCATCGGCAATGAAGTCGAAACCCTCTACACCAACGGGCCCTATGGCGGCGGCGGCGCGACCAAGGGCGTGCGGCAAGTGGTGGCCGTGGCGTCGCTGCTGATGCCGCGGGATGTCGTCAAGGCGCAGGTTCATCTGGAGGACGCATCGTGAGCACCGTGAAATTGCGCGAACTGGCCCATTCCCGGACCGGCGACAAGGGCGACACCTCGAATATTTCGGTGATCGCTTTCAAGGCGGAAGACTACCCGCGATTGTTGGAGGTGCTGACGGCCGAACGGGTGGCGGAGCATTTTGCCGAGTTGCTGGGAGACGATGTTTTGCGGGTGCGTCGGTACGAACTGCCAAACGTACACGCGCTGAATTTTGTGCTGCCGGGGATTTTGAAGGGGGGCGTTACACGGTCATTGGCGCTGGATGCCCACGGCAAAGCGCTGGGGGCGGCGTTGCTGGATATTGAGGTTTAGGATCGAGAGTGTTGCTATAGCGGCCGACGCCTTCCCGGCTGAAGCCGGTCCTACGGGGTGCCCGCGAGCCTTTAGTGGGACCGGCTTTAGCCGGGAATGCGTCAGGCGTCACACTGCAGAATGTTCGGTGCTCACACCGGCCTCTTCCCGGCTGAAGCCGGTTCCACTAGGGATGATCCTCGTCACCACCCCTTAGATATCCGTGATCTTCACCACCCCCGTCGCCAACCGCGCGGGCAGCTTCAATTGCGCGCACAACCCGCCGCCTTCGCGATTGGTCAGGGTCAAGGTGCCGCCCAGTGCGATGGTCAATTGCTGTGCAATCGCGAGGCCCAGCCCGGTGCCGCCGGTGTCGCGGTTGCGTGAGCTTTCTACGCGGTAGAAGGGTTTGATCACTTCCGGCAATTCCCCTTCGGCAATTCCCGGCCCGCGGTCGAGCACCTGGAGCGAGAGGCTCTGGTCGGGGTGGGCAATGACCTGGATCTCTGCCGCTCCACCGAATTTCAACGCGTTGTCAGTCAGGTTGACCAGCACCCGGCGCAGGGCGTGGGGGCGGGTGTCGATGACGGCGCCGGTCTTGCCGTTCAGCTGCACGTCGCGGCCGACGTCCTGGTAGTCGAACACCAGGCTGTCGAGGAATGAATCCATGTCCACGCGCCGCGCTGTCTCGGTCGAGGTGTCCATGCTTCGCGCATACGCGACGCCTTCCTGGACCAGGTGCTGCATCTCGCTCAGGTCGCTCCAGAGTTTGTCTTTCTCGACGCCATCGTCCATGAACTCGGCGCGCAGTTTCATGCGGGTGATCGGGGTTTGCAGGTCGTGGGAGATCGCCGCCAGCAGTTGCATGCGCTCCTTCACGTAGGTCGAAATTCGTTGCTGCATGGTGTTGAACGCCACGGCGGCGAAGGCCACTTCGGTCGGGCCGCTTTCATCCAGGCGAATGCCTTCTCCGTTCGGGTCGAGGTTGTCGACCGCGTGGGACAGGCGCGTCAGCGGGCGAATGGCCGTGCGTACGGCCAGCCAGGTGCAGACAAACAGCAGCACCAGTTGGCCGATCAACAACAACGGCAGCCAGGGGGACAGCGGGGTGATCTGCGGGCGTACGTCAATCGTCAGCGGGTTGCCATCCTTCAGCGTCAGATGCGCCTGATAGTGCGGGCGGCTGTCGGCGATGTTATTGAACGTCAGTTCGTAATCGTGACCGAGGCTTTCCTGCATCGAATGCACTGACATCGGGGCCTTGTCCATGTCCACCGGCGTCCCGGTCTGGCCGGCACCGAGGATGTAGCCGTAGGTAGGGTGTTCGAAGCGTGGGAGCCAGGCGTGGCGTTCGTCGGCCGGCAGGCGCTCAAGAACAGCGACGGTGGTGCTGAGGTCGCGCTCCATATTGCCGAGCATCGTGGTCATCGCGCTTTCATAGCGCTCATAGAATTGCAGGCCGAACGACAACCCGTGGGCCAGCACCAGGCTGATCAGAAAAATCAGCGAGAGCCGTGACGCCAGGGTGCGCGGCCATCCGACGCTCAGCTTCATGGGCTTTCCCCGAGAATTTCCACGGCGTAAGTGAACACGTAACCCTCGTTGCGCACGGTCTTGATGTAGGCCGGGTCGCGGGCGTCGTCGGCCAGGCGCTGACGCAAACGGCTGACCAGCAGGTCGATGGAGCGATCGAACAGATCGGCGTCGCGGCCCTGGGTCAGGTTCAGCAATTGATCGCGGCTCAAGACCCGCTGCGGGTGATCGAGGAAGGTGCGCAGCAGGCGGTATTCCGCGCCGCTGAGGGTAACGACCGTGCCTTGGGCGTCGAGCAAGTGGCGGGCGGTGGTGTCCAGTTTCCATTTGCCGAACGCCAGCATACGACCGGCTTCGGTGACGATCAGGTTCGGCGGCAGCATGCGGGTGCGGCGCAGCACGGCGTTGATCCGCGCCAGCAGTTCGCGGGCGGCGAAGGGTTTCACCAAGTAGTCGTCGGCGCCCATTTCCAGGCCAATGATGCGGTCGGTTTCGTCGCTGCGGGCGGTGAGCATCAGCACAGGGGTGGTCTTGTGCTTGCCGGTGCGCAGCTCGCGGCACAGCAGCAGGCCATCGTCGCCCGGCATCATGATGTCGAGCACGATCAGGTCGACGGGCGTCGATTCCAGAAACGAACGCATCTGCCTGCCATCCGCGACCACGGTGGTGCGCAGGCCGTTCTTCTTCAGGTAATTGCCCACCAGCTCTCGAATCTCGCGATCGTCATCGACAATCAGAATGTGATCGACGTGCTCCATTGCCGCAGCTCCCGTATTCATGTGTGTGGCGCATCTTAACCAGTCGCGCGTGACTTGCCTGCCGGGGTTTGTATTCCACTGTATCTGGCGCTGCCGGGCATACATGCGCATGCAAAAGGCGGGGTTTTCAGCGCGAATGTATCGCTGTGTATCTGCAGCGGGCTCTGACACGTAAGGATGATTTTCCGGCCGTTCGCGACACAAGCGAGATACCTGCGGGGCGTTCAATGGGACCCATCGAGACGACAGACACACACCGCCTCGAACCCCAACCGATCAACCTTGGATACCGGAGAACACCATGAACTGGAAGAACCTCAGCATCGCCACCCTGTTTGCCGCCATGAGCCTCGGCGCCCTGACTGCACACGCCCAGCCCGTCGCCCAAGCTCACACTTACATGTACGGCGACCACCTGGACATCGCCAAGGCGCTGTCCACCGAAGTCGACTCAACCCCGACCTGCGGCGTGGTCAATGCCCATCTGCGCTACCTCGATTCCCAGGGTCAGCAACAGACCCTGAACTACCAGACCGTGGCCCAGAACTGCCCGCAGGACAACTGAGTCCAGGCTCGGGGCAGGTGACGTGTCACCGGCCGCCCGGTTCGCTCATTACCGTTGAAGATTTCATGAGGATCACACCATGACACCGATCAAGACCACCCTGTCCGCCGTTGCTTTCGCACTCGCCGGTTTCGCCGTGCACGCCAACGCAGCGGTGCAGCACACCGGCGCCGATGACATCGCCTGCTTCCAGCTCGCGCCGAAAGTCGCTGAAAACGGCTCTGACAAAACGCCGCTGGTGATGTGGATCGAAAGCCGCGGACAGATGGTCGCGGAAGGCGGCTCCGAACACACCCGCGCCGGCATGGCGGGTGAGCAGCAGAGCCGAGTGTGAGGCCCGATTCAGGCGGCGGTCTTTCGGGCCGTCCGCAGTAACGGCGACACGCAAGTGGGCGGTGATCGGGCGGCAGGAGTAAGCTGTGCTCCTTTTTGACTGCCCGCGCCCACGCGCCGCTCAGGACCTGACGCCCGCAATGAGATCACCCGCTGCCTTCGCGCCACCGCCGTCGCTGTTTCTGCCCCTGACCGAAGAGGTGTGCAAAGGCCTGGCCGCTGGCGAATCGCTGGACGATTTCCTGAGTCAAGCCGGCCGGCCGCAACTCGCTGCGCTGATGCTGCTGCTCAATCTCAACGCACTGGTCGCGCAAAACACCGCCGTCGAACAGCTCGAACGCATGCTCGATGATGTCCTGCGCGCAGCCGCTTCCGTCGAAGAAGCGGGCGGGCGCTTTGCCGATCTGGTGCGGGGCAGGTTCACCCCTGAGCGCTTGGCATCAGGGTTGGCGGTGCTTGAAATTGCCGGCGTCAGTCTGCTCGACGACGCTGATATCGAGCAGCAGGATTACCTCGACGGGGAAGGGCAGTGGGACTTCGGTTTTGGCCTGCGTCATCGCGCAAAGCTGGAGCCGCTGACCCGCGAGATCGTGATGCCGTCCGGCGACGTCCTGCGCCTGAGTGATCAGCAGAGCCGGATCTTCGACGAGTTCAAGGTCTGCAACGAAGAGTCGTTCCACCTGCAGGCCTATGCCGGGGTGGGCAAGACCTACCTGCTGGCGAAGTTCTTTGAGGTCCTGGTCCCGGAAAAGACCTTGCTCATGGCGACCTTTCCGGGTCAGGTGAGCGCGCTTCAGGCGCGGGTGCGCCAGGCCAACCCCGACGCGCGGATCAACGCGTGCACCTTCGGCCACATGGCCAACCTGCTGCTTAACCGCGATCTCACGGCGCGCGGCTGGCGCAACACCGATATACAACGCACCGGCGCCAGCTCGCTGGTCGATGACCGGCAAGTGGCGCAGTGGCTGAACCTGCAAGCGGTGGGCAAACTGCAGCCGCGGGATGTGGCGCGGGTCTGCCGCAGCACCGTGCACAGTTTCAGCCTGTCGCCGCTGGCGAATATCGAGGCGCGGCACTTGCCGTCGTTGGGCCACGCGGCGAGTCAGGCGGACATCGCTCTGCTGCTGGAATACAGCCGCCTGCTCTGGCGCGAGACGGTCAGGCCGTCGGCGCCGCATATTCGTCTGCCGATCCGCAACAGCCACCGGATCAAGTTCCTGGCGCTGACCAGCGAAGTGATCCCCGAGAATTACAGCCACATCATCATCGACGAAAGCCATGAACTGACGGCGCCGATGGTGCAGATCCTCGACCGCAGCCCCCAGGCGGTCATTACGTTGGGCGACGAATTCCAGCAGCTCAGCGGCAAGACCCCGCGCCACGGCGGCTTCATTCGCCAGCGTTTCATGACCCAGTCGATCCGCGCCGGCAAGCAAATGGCCGACGTGCTCAACCCGATGATTCAATTGCACCCCAGCGACATCAAGGAAGGTTTCGTCGGTCGCGCGCCGCACCCGACGCGGATCATTGGCCACGGCATCATGCCGATTCCGGAAAAACCCACGACGATTCTGGTCGCCAACGAATGGGGCCTGTTTGCCTGGTTCAAGCGCCTGACCGAAGCCGGCGCGCGCTTTCAAATGCCCCTGCGCACCTTTGAAAGCCTCACGCTGTTCGTAAAAGGCCTGGACCTGCTCTACCGCGAAGACCTGCGCCCGCAGCACCGGCTGATCTTCCGGTTTGCCTATTGGGACGCGTTGGCCTCGGCCATGGGCGGCAGCCACGAATTCAAGGCGATGCACGAGTGGCTCGGCCAGGGCAACCGCCTGCAGGACTTCATCAACACCGCCCAGCGCTTCTGCAATGACCCGACCGCCATCCTCAAACTGGCGAAAGTCGAAGACGTGAAGAACCAGGAATTCGACTCCGTGCTGCTCTCCCGCGACCTCATGCGGCCACCGCGCGAGGGCTCGACGCATTCACTGGCCAGCGTGTGCTCACTGCTCTACACCGCCAGCTCCCGCGCCCGGCACGAACTGCTGCTGCCGGGGAACATGAATGACTGGTTGCAGGATTTGGGGCGTAAGTAGAGCGCGCTATTACCTGTGGGAGCGAGCTTGCTCGCGAAGACGGCAGTTCAGGCACTGAAGATGTAACGGCTGTTCCTGCCTCTTCGTGAGCAAGCTCACTCCCACAGTCCCAGCGAACCGACCCAAATATCGAGTGAATCCACTATCCCGTGGGAGCCGAGCTTGCTCGCGAAGGCTTCCTGTCAGTCACCAGAGAAAGTGGCTGAATGTTTGGGCCCCTTCATGAGCAAGCTAACTCCCATATCACGGTGCTGTCTGGGAAAACAAGGAAAGCCGGCCGCCGGCGTTTCAAACCCGGCAATCACCCCCACGCCACTGCTTCGGACTCACCCCAAACCATCGTTTGAACGCCCGGGAGAACGCACTGGTTTCCGAGTAGCCGAGCAGCGAGGCGAGTTGGGTGATGCTGAGGTTCTGCTGTTTCAGGTGATTCAGGGCCGAGTCCTGGCGGATCTGATCGACCAGTTGCGTGAAGCTGAAGCCGTGTTCGCGCAGTTTGCGCTGCAGGGTCCATTCGGACAGGCCGAGGGTGTGGGCGATGTCGTCCAGCGCCGGTTCGCCCAGGTGCAGGATGGCGAGGATGGTCTGGCGGGCGCGGTCGAGGAGCGTGGCCTCGGGGCCGTTGCCTGTGCTGCTGCCGTTATCGCCCAACTGGCGGATCGCGTCCTTGATCAGCATCAGCAGAATCGGGTCGCTGCCGGGCATGGCTTTGCCCACGACATCGCGCTTGGGGATCAGCAGTGAATTGCAGCTTTGCCCAAAACGCACGTCAGCGCGGAACACGTCGCGGTGTTCGTGCCAGCCCTGGGGTTTGGCGTGTTCGAATGCCACTTGCCGAGGTGCCCAGTCCGGGCCGAGCACGTGCCGCACCAGGTTCAGCGCCATGCCCATGGTCAGCTCGGCGTCCTGGCGGCGTTCGTTGATCGCGCCGTGGCGCACCTGATAATCGAAACGGTAGCACTCGCCTTGATCCACCAGTTCGATCAGCGTGCTGTGCTGATGGAACGGGAAGGCGGCGGAGAAATTGATCAGGGCGTCTTCCAGCGTCGCCGAGCACAGGCCGATGTAGCCCAGCAGACCCAGCGCCTGGGGCCGGAATTGCTGGCCATAACGCAGGCCGAAATTGTCGCAGCCTGTCTGGCTCGCGGCTTCTTCCAGCACTTTGCAGTAGTTGGTCAGCGGCAGGCTCAGGGTCGGGTGCAGCAGCTGCTCGGGGTCGATGCCGGAGCGGCCGAACACCCGGTCCAGATCACCGCCATGTTGCACGATAAAGCCATCGAGCCCGTTGGCCGCAGCCGACAGCACGCCGCGATTGCTGGCGGCGGGCGAGTTCGATGCGGCGGCGGGGACGAGGGTCTGGAGCATGGGGGTGAGGGCTCTGACGGTGTGTAGGCCTATCGTGCAAGCAAATGTCGTACCTTGTGTCAGCCACATGCATCGTCGGGGGGAATCAACGGTCCTGTGGGAGGGACCGGGGTAGCGCTCCACCTTGCTCGCGAAGGCTGTATTCCAGCCACTGCATACTCGGCGAATGTACCGACCTCTTCGCGAGCAAGGTG
>NZ_JASCOY010000011.1:0-105348 GCF_029960075.1 Pseudomonas sp. PS02290 | reverse complement strand
ACCAGCGGCTTCTCGCTGCCTTCGCCCACGGCCTCCACCAGCTCAGCGGGCACGCCCTTGCCGACCAGATAGGTCTTGATGGTTTGCGCCCGCTGCCTGGACACCTGCAGGTTGCCCTGACGGTCGCCGAGCTGGTCGGCGTGACCGGCGATGATGATTTTGCCGATGTTCGGCGTGCTCAGCAGCTTGCCGGCGATGGCGCTCAGCTGGCTCTGGCCCTCGGTTTTCAGGCTCTGAAAATCGGCACGGCCGAAGGCGAACAGGGTGTCCGATTCCAGGGTGATGGTCTCGATGGAGCGCAGTGACTGCGAGAGCAGGCTGTTGATGTAATTGCGCGAGCTAGAGGTCAGGAACGCGTTGTCGAGAATCCTCGGCACGTCCGGCTCGTGGATCTGGTCGCTGTAGAAATTAACCTGGCGACTGGCAAGCTCGTAGTCCGTGCCCGAGTTGGTCGCAGCGCCGGTCGCGCCGATGGTTTTGCCGGTCTGCTTGGCGATGGCCGGGTACCAATAGTCAGGAATCTTCGCCTTGAGAAAAGCCGGATCGGCTTTTTCCCGTTGTGAGCGCGAGAGCTGAACGTAGGTCTCCAGGGTGGCCTTGCCAAAGTCGGCGATCGACTGCGCGCGGTTGTCATTCGGCAGGGCGCGCGGCTCGACGCTGTCGACGCCGGTGACCGGCATCAGGTCCTTGGCGTTGCGCTGGTAGACCTTGATCGTGGTCAGCAGGTACAGCGAGCGGGTGAGGTTGTCGGCAGTCGGCTTGAGCATGACCGTTTCCAGCCGGTTGAAGTAACGCGCCCGCACCAGCGGCTCGACGTTGTAGCCCTGATAAAGGCCCAGACGCAGGCGCAGCGGCACGCCCTGATCATGGTGGCGGACGTAGTAATCGGCGGTCCGGACACGCAAGCGGTCAAGGGTTTGCCAGTCGGTGTACTGCCCCGGCGTCGCGTTATCCTGGGCTGCCGCAGCGGTCAGCTCGGAAGACAGCGTCTGGATCTCGGTCTTGTTGTTCCAGTACGACCAGCCCCACGCGCCGCACAGCAGCAGGGCAATCAGGCTGGCGCCGCCGACCCATGCGGCCTTGCGACGGCGTTCGCGAACGTTGCTGGTGTACAGCGCGACCAGATGCTGGTCGGGGATGATGACCTTGCGGAACAGGCTGTTGATGAACAGCGGCTGAGGCTGGGCCTGGCCGTGAGCGGTTGCCTGTTCGGCTTCCAGAGAGAATCGCTCGCTGACCTGACGGGTGTGGCCCCCCAGTTCCGGCGCGTCGGCATCCAGTGCGCTGGTGAAATAGAAGCCGCGCAGCAGCTCGGCGTTCTGATAGGGATTGGCGCGCAGCAGGGCGTCGACGAACAGTTGCAGGCGGGGCTTGAGCGCCGCGAGTTCCAGCGGGAAACGGTAGACCGCCGAGTCGCGACGGGTGATCTGGATGTCCTGCAACACCAGTTGCTGGCTGGCCACTTCCTTCCAGTAGTTGACCAGCTCGTCCATGGCCACGCCGAAACGCTGGGCCCAGTCGGCTTTTTCATAGTCCCTGTGGGGGAAGGTCTTGCCCATCACTTCGCCACGGCCCACCTCGTCGAGCTGGCGATAAAACGGCGCGAAACCGGGGACCAGGTCGCACTTGGTGAAGACCAGATAAATCGGCAGGCGCACTTCCAGCAGCGAGTAGGTTTCCTGAATGCGCTCACGCAGGCGCTTGGCCAGACGTTCCTGATCTTCCAGCGAGGCCTGCAGGATGTCGTGGATGCTCACCGTCACGATCAGCCCGTTGAGCGGGCGACGCTGACGGTGCTGGCGCAGCAGTTGAAGGAAGCCGCGCCATTTACCGGCTTCCTCCTGATCGGTCATGTAGCGGCCGGCGGTGTCCAGCAGCACCGCTTCGGAGCTGAAGAACCAGTCGCAATTGCGGGTGCCGCCCAAGCCGGCGACGCGCACGCCTTCACGCTCGGCGTAGGGGAAATTCAGGCCGGATTGATAGAGCATGGTGCTCTTGCCGGCGGCTGGTTGACCGACCACCAGATACCACGGCAGGGCGTACAACGCGTCCTTGGCACGGGTGCCTCGCGGGGTGTTGCTGCGCAGGCGATCGATGCTTTGCAGCAGGCGTTCGCGCAGCAGGCTGACCTCTTCGCGGTCTGCGGGGCTGGCGTTCAACACCGCCTGATCGGCGTCGTCGCGCAGCAGCCCTTCGAGGTTGTGCTGCCGCGAGGTGCTCCGGTAGAGATACAACACGTAGCCGATCGACAGCAGCAAAAACACGCCGATGCCGGTCAGCAGGCTGCCCAGGGAACTGAAGTCCAGCGCGCGGCCCAGCCCCCAGACGATGAAGATCGTCAGGAAGAAGCACACCCCCAAAATGTAGGGTTGGTAACGCAGCAG
This sequence comes from Pseudomonas sp. PS02290, assembly GCF_029960075.1. Classification (NCBI taxonomy): domain Bacteria; kingdom Pseudomonadati; phylum Pseudomonadota; class Gammaproteobacteria; order Pseudomonadales; family Pseudomonadaceae; genus Pseudomonas; species Pseudomonas sp. PS02290. The sequence goes on along the minus strand of NZ_JASCOY010000011.1, from coordinate 102,964 downwards.
GTAATACTTGAGCTTGTTCATACAGACTTCACATCCAGCGCGTCGACAAAACGGTCGATGACGTCATAAAGAGGGCGTTCGGTGTCGGGAAACTGAGGCGGGCGGTGGTGTTCGTCGAACGCCGCGAAATCCGCCAGCACGTCGTAATGCTCCGGCCGTTCGGCCGGGTCGGTCAGGGCCGTGTACAGGCCGGTGTTGCTGCGGGACGGGAAGCACAGCAACTTGGGTCGCATGAAGTCATCGGCCAGCACGCTGACCTGGGGCGACACACGGCCGGTTTTCATCCGCGTCAGCCAGTCGACCCACAGGTCCGCCGTCGGGTTCTTCAAGCCGCGTTCTGCCGGCAGCGGCAGGCTGATGCCCGGCGCCTGTGCCTGATTCAGCGGGCGGCGCAGCGCATGCAAGCGGGTCAGCACGGCATTGGTGACGAACTCCGGCCAAGAGTGACCCAGCGCCGTGGCGATGTCCCGCAGGTTGAAGTTGCGCAGGAATTTCTCGTGCACCTGGCGGAACAGGGCGAAGTCCTGCCCCTGCAACGGGCGCAGGGCCTTGATCCGCTCGAACAGCACTGCCGATCGCTCGCCCTGGGCACCGAGGTGCAGCAGCGGCTTGATCCGCGCGCAGAACAATTCGCTCAGGGTGAACGGGTTGACCAGCGGCCCGCCATCCCCCGCCTTCACGGACTGGAAGATGAACAGCGGGTAACGGCGCTGGCTGGAATCCATCGAACTGACCAGCCCACCCAGCAACCAGTTGCCCGAGCGCGCGCGGTACGAGAAGAAGCACAGCGGCAGGCGATCGAATCGCGCCTGCCAGTCTTCCTGCGAATGAATCGCCGCCAGCGACCCCTGCAGCCAGCCATCGAACTCGCAGACGTCGTCCGCCGCGCCGTGCAGGCTGACGAAGTCCGCGCTCGATGGCAGCTTGCCGAAGCAGCCGATCATTGACGGCGCTCCCGGCCGCTCACGCCGCAGCGTGCAAAGAACAGCGCGCCGCTCATCACTTCGCCGATCCTTGCGCGACGTCCTTGGACGGCGTGTTCAGCGCGCTCAAGGATTTGACGTTAGCGAGGTCCGTCAGCTTGACCCCGCCATAGTTGCGCACCGCGAGGCTGACCTGACCGTTGGCGGTGTTCCAGCTGAAGCGTTGCTGGATGCCGTCGAGGTCATCAACCCGGGCGCTGTCGTTCATGCGCAACAGGCCCCAGCGACCGGGGTAGTCGAACACGGTGATGCGCTCGCCCGTCAGCGTCACGACGTCCAGTCGTGCGCCCGGCGCGGTGGTGGTACCCGGCCAGGAGAAGCGGCTCCAGCTGGTTTTGCCGTTGCGGTAATGCTGAACCTGACCGTCGAGGGTGAAGATGATGTCGGTGAAGAACGCCGACGGTTCCAGCATGATCTCAAAGCCGTTTTCCTTGTCCGACAGGCTGGCGATGACCTGGCCCAGGGAGCTGGCTTTGTCGATGCTGGTGACCATGTTCGGGTTGACCAGCGGCGCAGTTTTGGCGCCGCTGCTCATGCCCAGGCCTTCACCGCCGGACAGGTTGCCGATCTCGTTGCGCTTGAAGTTCGGCAGCAGGCCGGACTCGGGATCGACAAAACGCTGCAGGTCTTTGACCGACGCTTCGTTGCGACTGCCGGCCGCGATCGGGTAACGGTGCGCCATGACTTGCTCCCACGGCTTGGCAATCTGCTGCGCCCAGGCCTTGGCGATCTGCTGGCCGGCCGGGTCACGCAGGGTTTCCCAGGCGAACTGGATCGGCAGGCTGAACAGACCCTGCAACGATTCGGACAAGCCGCCCTGGCTGGTATCGACCGTGGTCTCGACGTAGTTGCGCACGTTGGTGACTTCGCTCGGCTGACCTTCGAGGGTTTCGCTGATCAGCTGTTTGCTGCTCTTGCCGACATCCTGGGAGCGCTGGATGTTGTTCATCCGCACCTTCAGTTTGCGCAGCGCCGCCAAGTAGCGATCCATGATCGTGCTGTCGGCACCTTCAGCGTTCTGCGTCGCGAAGACCCGCGACACCGGTTCGAAGCGCTGGGCCAAGCTGCCGTCATCCACTGCTGGCAGTGGGGAAAGCATGGCTGCGGTCGGCACTTGCGGGCCGCTGACCAGTCCGGTGACCTTGCTCCAGAAATCATCAGCCTTCGGCGTGCCGGGCTGTTGATTGACCTGGGGCGCAGGCACGTCCCACTGGGTGTTGTCGTTGACCCCGGACAGCAGGATTTTCACCGGCGAATTCTGCACGTCGCTCAGCAGCGACAACTGTTGCGTGGCGTTGGCCATGTCGGTGAAGTGGCGCACGCCGACGCTGCTCAGCAAGGTGTACCAGGACTGGGCGTAGTCACGCTTGTAGCGCGCCATGAACTCGCGCATGAAGTTGGCTTTCTGGATGATGCTGTCGCCGCCGTCGCCGTCGAGGACCCAATCGGACTCGTTGCGCAGGTTGCTCGACATCAGCTTGATCAGCTCGGGTTTGACGAAACCGTCCCAGCCCTGGCGGGTGAAAATCGCCGGCACCGCTTCGCTGCCGTAGAGCAACTGGCGACCGGGCAGCGGCACCAGCTCGTTGAGGCCCATGGCCGGGAATTGCCGACTGGCTTCCAGTTGCAGGCGCAGGTATTCACGGTCCACCAGCGAGCTGGAAATCATGAACGACTTGAGGCTCTTGCGGGTTTCTTCGACCAGTTGATCGTTGCGTGGCAGGGCAGGGGCCTGACCGGTTTTGAGCAACTGCACGTACATCGGCACGTTGTCGGCGATCACCTCGTCGCTGACCGGGCTGTCCGCCGACGCCGTGTTGCTCCAGGCGACGGGCAAGGCAGCGCTGACAAATTCCGGGTCCGAATGGGCGTTGGGCTGCGTCAGCATCAGGTACAGCTTGAGCGAGTTGTAGGACTCGATGATCGACGCGACTTGCTGCTCATCCAGGCGGCCGAGCATTTCTTCGGACAACGACAGCCCGCCGGTGGTGGCCGACAGTTCCGCCGCGTCACTGGCCGTGGCCGGGTTGCGCAGGTCGGCGAGGGCCGCTTCGCGGGTCTTGGTCACGTTGCTGCGCACGGCGCCTTTGAGGCGGCTGCCGACATCGCCGACGCTGCGCGGAATGCTGCTCAGGCTTGGCTTGCCGGTGTTGGCGGCAAAACTGCGCACGCCGCGATCGACCAGCTTCTGGCCCTTGTCGTTTTTACCGCCAGCCTTGCCGCTTGATTTACCAGGAGTGGCACCGAGTTCGTTCTGCGGGTCCACGGATTTGGTGAACTCGTTGAACGCGCGCATCTGCATTTGCAGCTTCAGGGCGACTGGCTCAAGGGCCTGGCTGCGCAGTTGTTGCAGATACGCCGTCTGTGCGGCGGCAAAGATTTCGTCACCGCGATACAGGCCGGCACTCAGTTGCAGCGGCACGCCTTTGGCGCGGTGCTTCTCGATTTGCGCCAGTTCATGGCGCAGCAGTTCCAGGCCTTCGCCGGCCGCCATGCGCTGGGCGCGGTCAGGCGCATCCTGCAGCTCGGTCAGCTTGTCCTGGAGGGCGGCGATCCACTCGCGGTTGTGCTGGAACGACAGCGCCTGCCAGCCGATGAAACCGAGACCGGCGAGCAGCGCGGCGGCAATGACCACCGGGGTCAGCGACCTGTCGCGGCCGTCGCGGGATTGATACGAGATCAAGTCGCGATCGGGAAAAATCACCCGGCGGAACGTGTCAGTGATGAAGTAGCTGCGGTCGCCAGTCTTCCGGCCATTGGCCTGCGCGGCATTCGCGCTGTCGCTGGCCGGCTGTAGGGCAAAGTCTTCGGCCAGATCGTCGTCGAACACCTGGCTCAGTTGCTCGGCGGTCTGCAGCGCGCTGGTGAAATACAGGCCGCGCAGCAACAGCGGGCTGCCGTGGCTGGCGGGCTGGGTGAAGTGCTCGAGGAAGGGCACCAGCACGCCTGACAGATCGGCGAAATAATTGGGGAAGTTGAGCAGCGCGCTGTTGGCGTCGGAACCGAGCCGGATCATCTGCGCGTCGACGTGACGCTGCACGCCGTGGTGCAGGTTCTTCAGTTTGCTGTCGAGGACCGTCTTCAAACCCTGGGTGCGGATTTCCGACAGCGCAAAGGTCATGCCCAACGGCTGCTGACGCTCGTTCAGGTCCAGACCGTCGAAGGCCTGGTTGAAGCCCGGCAACTGGTCGGTCTTGCTCAGCATCAGGTAGATCGGCGGATGGGCGTCGAGGCTGCGGCTGTACTCCTCGATGCGTGCGACCAGCTGGATCGCCATTTCCGCACGTTCATGGGCGGTGGCTGCCAGCAGTTCCGGCAGGCTGACCACCAGCACCAGACCATTGATCGCGGTTTTCTTGCGCTGCTTTTTCAGCAGTTGCAGGAAAGCAGTGAATTCGCTGGCGGCCGAGTCCTCGGCCAGGTAACGCCCGGCCGTGTCGATGAGCACAGCCTCAGGGCTGAAATACCAGTCGCAGTGGCGGGTGCCGCTTTCGCCGCTGCTCTGGCCACTGGCGGTGGTGGCCGAGAGTCCCGAGCGGGTGAGCAGCGAAGTCTTGCCAGCCGCCGACTGGCCTATCACCAGGTACCACGGCAGCTCGTACAACGCCGACGAGCCACCGCCGCCTGCCGAGCGATCGGCGCGGAGCATGGTGATCGCGTGCTTGAGTCGGTCGCGCAGCACTTGCTGGTCGCGGAAATCGCCGTCGGCCGGCAGTGAGCGGTCAACTTCGTGATGCACCAGTTTTTCAAGATTGCGCTCTTTCTGAATGCGTCGTATCTGACGGATAAAGCCGACGAAGATGTAGAACCCGCTCACGATCAGCAGGGTTTGCAGCAGGTATTCCCGCGACCATTGGCTGCGTGCCGCCATGACCACGCAGGCGACGAGGCTTATCAGCCACAGCGTGACGACGAGGAACCAGAAACTTTTTAGAGCGCGAAGTAGTGTTTTCATGTCTTCCTGACTCGCTTACCCGAGCAGTGCTCAGGCACTGAACAATTGGCTGATGTGTTCGGACAATAAGGCAACGTCCTTGCCCAGCAGCCAGTCCAGCGTCAGGTAAACCGCCAGACAGACCAGCGCGATCAGCGCCAGGTAAACCCACACCGGCACCTCGTGACGCAGCATCTGCGAAACCTGATCGGGCAGCGCCCAGTCCGGCGACAGCGCTTTGGGGGTCTTGCGATAGCGGGCGATGTCCTGACCGAGTGTGTTGGCCAGATAGCGCAATTGATCCTTGCCTTCACCGACGCTGAATTTGCCTTCGAAGCCCAGGGCCAGGCACAGGTGATACACCTCGAGCACGTCGAGGTTGCGCTTGACGTCGGCGCGCAGGGTTTCGATCTTGTCGAAGAAACCTTCGCCCGCCAGGTGCACGCCGAAGTGACGGAACTGCAGCGGCGACACTTCGATGTGCCGGCGCAGCTCGTTGACTTTCTCCGCCGGCGCCGCCAGTGCGGCGTTCGCCGAAGCGGGCGATTCCTCGGCTTTTGCCACGACCGGGGCCACAGGCATTTTGGCCCGCAGCACGCTTTCGTCGAGAAACGCGCACAACGCGTATTGCGTGTCCTTGACCTGCTCGACGCTGTAATTCGAGGCGCGGGCTTCTCGCTCCAGGTTGGCGAAGAAGGTGTCGACGCTCTCCTCGAACGCGCTGACCGAGGTCACTTGACGGCCACGACGCAGGATCAGCGCCATGCTGATGAAATCCTGCACCAGGTCTTTGAGGGTCGGTTTTGGCTGGTCGGCGGCCATGGCGCCTTGCATTACGGCTTCGCTCATTTGAGTACTGCCATCAGTTCAAGCTTGAGGTTGGTGAAAGCGCTGGGTGCGTAGAACGAGATCGCCTGGGCGCTCATCATGCGTTCGTAGACCCGGCCATGGGGTTCGATGGAGAAGTAGTGATTGTCCAGACGCACCGGAATGGCGTTGGGCAATCGCGTCGAATGGTTGAGCGTGGCGCCGGGCATCGCGCTGTTGACCACCACTTCGATGTCTTCCGGAGAGCCGACCTTGACCGCGCGCGGCACCAGTTCCAGCAGGCTGGAGCCGGGCATGTCGGCGTGCACGGAAATATAGAAATCGGCATCGACCAGTCGCGGATCGTGCAGCTGTCCCTGCCAGTAGGACGGCTTGGTCTGGGTCAGGTTGATGACGATGCACTGGTTCGGGATGACGTTGTCCAGCAGCGTGCGGATCATCTGGTCCAGCGTGACCAGCGACGCCGCCGGGTCGTGGTGGTTGTACTCGGGGATATCGTTGAGTTCGACGTCCAGCGAGAAGGTCAGCAAACCGCCGGCCAGTTCCGCGAGAAACAGATACAGACGCTCCGGGTGCAAACGCGGGTGGGCGAGCAAGTGCGCCAGATTCGGGTACGCGCGGTTGACCGTGTTGAACAACCAGAACAGCGTGACGTCGCTGGAGCCGAATTCGGCGATCTGGTCGGCACGCTCGCGGCGGCGGCCCGACAGCGCCTTGCTTTTCGAATGCAGGGCGCCGAGCAGACGCTTGCCCAGGCCGATCAGGGTTTCGTGGGTGCCCAGGTGCAAGGTCGGGTGCACGAAGTGGGTGTCGAGGCTGAAGCCGCCAATGTTGTTGCGCGACAGCCGCGCGATCGGGCAGTAGCTGTAGCCGTCCAGCGAGTCGCCGTCGATCAGCATGACCACGTTCAGGCGCAGGCTGGTGATCTCGTTTTCCAGATCGCCTTCGTTGAGGTCGGGCAGGGTGTCGAACTGCTTGCGGAAACGCCGCGCGCTTTTCTGTTCCTGGCCGTCCTCGACGTAATTGAGGCCGAACGACTCCGGCAGTTTCAGGGCGGCGTAGACCTTGAAGTCATTGCCCTTGAGCAACTCGCGCAGATCCCGCGCCGCCGGCAGCGGATCGTGTGACGGCGCGTCAAACAGGCTGCCGTCGGGAAACACCAGCTTCAGCCGCTTGAATTGCAGGGATCCGCCAGCCAGCGCTTCTTCGTCGATCTGCATGGCCTGCACGCCCCAATGGAAGGGCGTGCTGCGCAGCGTCGATTCGGCCAGCTGGTGCTGATGGAATTCATCCTGGTATTGGAAGTGCTGCGGCAGAAGAAACATGCCTTCGGACCACATCACGCGGCTCTGCTTACTCATGAACGCCTTCCACTAATGAATCGAACTTTGACTGCACGCCTTTCTGTGCGCTCTGTTGCGCAGAGTCCACGGCGGTGTCCTTAGCCTTTTGCACCATCGCGTCCTGCACCTGTTGGCTCAAGGGCGGATTGCCCGCATTGGCGGCGGGCTCGGCCGTGGGCATGACGTTGCTTTTGGCGAACTGCGCCTCGGTCTGCGGCTTGTTCAGCACGTCGTTGCCACGCACCGCCAGCACGTGGTTGTTGTCGACCAGCACACGCAGGCCGTCCGAGGAGAACCAGATGCCGTCCTTGCGCAGGGAGTTGGCATCGAAGGCGACTTTCCAGTGGCTCTTCTCGTCGGAGCGGAAGAACGCAGCGATGCCGACATAGCCGGTGGCCGTGTTCAGCGGCCACTGGTCGATCTGGCCCATGCCCGGCAGCAACGTGATTTCCTGGCTGTCGATGAGCGTGTTGCCGAGGGCCTGCTGCGGGTTGTCCCACAGCGAATCGGCGTCGATGGACGCAAACCGCTCCAGGGCCGTGAGCTGGTACACCCGCAGCACGACCGACAGCGGCCGGCCGCTCTCATCGGGGTTCAGCTGGTTGCCGCCGTCGGCCGTCAGGATGACTTTTTCCTTGTCGCCGAACAGCATGTCGCCGGCCCACGTGTCATCGACGCGCTTGCTGGCCCGGTCGGTGATGCCGCAGGCGGTGAGCGCCATCACGACCGTCAAAAGGGTCACACGGGTGGCCCAGCCGGCCCGGGCGCAAAGACGTTCCCTGTTTCGCATGTTCATGACTGCTACCTATGAATGCTCAATCAAATCAAGCCGGATCACGTGAGGCTGTAGGCGAAATCGCCGTCGCTGCTCAGTTCGATGTTCAGGCTCTGAATCGGTTTGTCCTGGGCCATGCGTTCCAGCACGTGCTGGGACAGTTCCGGCATGAGGGTCTTGGACAGAATGTTGTCGATGTTGCGTGCGCCGCTGTCGACCTCGGTGCAGCGCGCGGCGATGGCCTTGACCAGCGCCTCGTCGTAGCCGAGCACCGCCTGATGGTTGCGCTCGAAGCGTTTGCGAATGCGCTCCAGCTTCAGCGCAACGATGCGCTCCAGAATCTCGTCCTGAACCGGGTAGTACGGCACGATGGTCAGGCGCCCGAGGAAGGCCGGCTTGAACACCTGATTCAGCTCGTCGCGCAGGTCCTCGACAATCTCGTCCGGGGTCGGCTGCTCGGTGGTGTTCAGGCAGCGCTCCATGATGCGATCGGTGCCGGTGTTGGAAGTGAGGATGATCACCGTGTTGCGGAAGTTGATCTCGCGACCTTCGCCGTCATCCAGCACGCCCTTGTCGAACACCTGGAAGAACAGCTCAAGCACGTCCGGGTGGGCTTTTTCTACTTCGTCCAGCAGCACCACGCTGTAGGGTTTGCGCCGCACCGCTTCGGTCAGCACGCCGCCTTCGCCGTAACCGACGTAGCCGGGTGGCGAGCCCTTGAGGCTGGAAACGGTGTGGGCTTCCTGGTACTCGGACATGTTGATGGTGATGACGTTACGTTCGCCGCCGTACAGCGTGTCGGCCAGCGCCAGAGCGGTTTCGGTCTTGCCGACGCCGCTCGGTCCCAGCAGCAGGAACACGCCGATGGGCTTGTTCGGGTCTTCCATGCGCGCCCGGGAAATCTTGATGCGTTTGCCGATCTCCGCCAGGGCGTGATCCTGCCCCAGCACGCGCTCGCCCAGCAGTGCCGGCAGACGCTGCACGGTGTCGATTTCGTTGCGCAGCATCTTGCCCAGCGGGATGCCGGTCCAGCCGGAAATCACCTCGCCGATGGTGCCGCCGTCGACCAATGCGTGGACCAGCGGCTGCTCGCCCTGAACGGCTGACAGCTCGGCGCGCACGGCGGAAATCTCGCTGACATCGGGTGTCTCGACGCTGCCCAGCTCAGCCAGTTTCTTGACCAGATCCAGCTCGCGCTGCCATTGCTGCTCCAAGGTCTCGCGGGTGTTCTGGGCGCTCTGCAATTCTTCGTTCAGCGCGCCCAGACGGCGTGAGTGGTCGCTGCCTTTGGCGGCTTCCTGCTGCAGCACGGCGATCTCGGCCTGGACGTTGTCGATCTGGCGCTTGCAGTCTTCCAGCGGGCCGGGCTGCGCCGACTGCGCCAGGGCCACGCGGGCGCAGGCGGTATCGAGCACGCTGACGGCTTTGTCCGGCAACTGACGCCCGGTGATGTAGCGGTTGGACAGGCGCACGGCCTGCACCAGCGCTTCGTCCATGACCGTGACCTTGTGGTGCTCCTGCATTTTGCCGAGCAGGCCACGGAGCATGTAAATGGCTTTGTCTTCGTCCGGCTCCTCCACCTTGACCACCTGGAAGCGGCGGGCGAGGGCGGCGTCTTTCTCGAAGTACTTTTTGTATTCCGCCCAGGTAGTCGCGGCGATGGTGCGCAGCTCGCCCCGGGCCAGTGCCGGTTTCAGCAGGTTGGCGGCATCGTTCTGCCCGGCCTGACCACCGGAGCCGATCAGGGTGTGGGCTTCGTCGATAAACAGAATGATCGGGTGCAGGCTGCGTTTGGTTTCTTCGATGACCGACTTCAGGCGGTTTTCGAACTCGCCCTTGACCCCGGCGCCGGCTTGCAGCAGGCCCAGATCGAGGGTGTGAATCGCCACGTCCTTGAGCACCGACGGCACGTCGCCCTGGACGATGCGCAACGCCAGGCCTTCGACGACCGCGGTTTTACCCACGCCGGCTTCACCGGTGAGGATCGGGTTGTTCTGCCGGCGACGGGTCAGAATGTCGACCATCTGCCGCACTTCGAACTCGCGGCCCAGCACCGGATCGATGCGACCGTCGCGGGCGCTCTGGGTCAGGTTGATGGTGTATTGATCCAGGCCCGGCGTTTTGCCGTTGCCCTGAACGGTGCGGCCGTTCGCTGCTTTCGGGCTTTCCAGCGGACTGGCCAGACCCGATTCCGGGCTGCCTTCCACCAGCGCCGCGAGGTTGACCCGCAGGTCGTCGGCGTTGATTTTTTCCAGCTCTGGCGCGGAGGCCACGACCACGCGGTGCAGCTCGTCATCGTCCAGCAACGCTTGAATCAGGTAGCCAGTGCGGATCTGGCTCTGGCCGAATTCGATGGAGGCCAGGACCCAGGCCTGCTCGATCATCCGGGTGATGTGCGGCGACAGGGCCGGCGTGCGCGTGTTGCCTTTCTTGAAGGTGCCGAGGGCGGTGACCAACTGCGCCTGCAAGCGCTCGGGGACCACGTCGTAATGACGAAGGATCGCCGGCAGATCGTTGTCGTTGTTTTCCAGCAATTGCAGCAGCAAGTGCTCGACTTCAACGTCGTAATGATTTTCTGACAAGCACAGGGCGGCAGCGCCTTCTGTGGCTGTGCGACTGGTTTCGTTCAGTTTGGCGAACAGCGACTTCAGGTTCACAGTGAGACCCCATCAAAAGGAATATGGAAAAGAGCACAACGGGCCGGCTCGACATCGGCGCCCGGACGTTTCAACCAGCCCAGCCAGCCCAGCGCGACGTTGCCCTGCCGGCCGATCTTCGCCAGCGGCACCGCCTCGCGCTTGAGGGTCGGCGCGATCTGGAAATCCAGATGCGCGCCAACGTAAAAACGCACCAGCTCCACCAGCTTCTGGTAGTCCTCGGTGCCGGGCTGAAAACGCTGATAGTCGGCCAGCGTCAACGGGCCGATGTCGATGCGCACGGTGGACTGGTAATCCCAGACCCGGTTGCCGACGACGGCGCTTTGCCCGAGGGCGGCGTTCTTGCGGCCCAGCTGCGTGCACTGGCTGACGTCGAGCTTCAACCAGCGCCCGGCGAACTGACGCACCTTGAACGGCAGCGAGAAGTAAAAGCTCAGCATCACTTGCAGGTTCAGCGCGTTGCGCGGCTTCTGCGCGAACATCCCCGAGAAATAGCTGAACAGCTCCCGACGCAGCGGTGAGCCTTCAGGGCCGAACTTTTGTTTCTGCGCCTGCGGCCCAAGGCCCACCAGATGCAGCAGGTAGCGATCGAAGTCCGACGTGCCGTTGCGCTCGTACTCGATGTAAAACTTGTACTTCTGCCAGGCCTCGTAGAACAGCGTGGTCATGCGGTGCGAGAACACGTCGAGAAACGCATGGGCAGCGTCGTCGCGGTACTGAATGTGGCGTTCCAGCAACAGCTCGGTGTACGGGCGCGGCAACACGCCGGACGGCCCGACCAGACCCATGAACGTCACCTGCACTTCGGTCAGCGGCAGCCCGGCCGCCGACACCTTGCCCTCGCGCTCGAATTTCAGATCGCTGACTTCGCTCGCCGGGAAATTCAGCGACAGCAGCGAACGAAAGCGCAACGGGTCTTCATGGGGCCGCGTCTGCAGGTCCATTTGCCCGTTCCTGCTGTAATGCAGGCGGAGCAAACGCACCAACTGAAAGAATTCGAATCGGTGCGGCTCAGCCCGTGCCTGGTCGATCAGACCAGGGGTTGATCGCCGGTTCGCGGGGGCCATTGGACCACTCTCTTTTCGCGCTGCAAGGTGCGCAGGGTTAATTGGGTAAAGCTGTTGATCGAGCAGTACTGGCCGAAGAAATGGTCGAGGACCATGCCGAACAGAAACACGCCGCTGCCGGTGTACTGGCTTTCATCGAACTTGAGGGTGATGCCCACGCCGCGCACGAAGTTCGGACGCGGGTGTCCGATCCGCGCGACCACCGGCTCGCTGCTCACCGAGACGATGCCGTTGATCTGCTTACGGATCGCCGAGGTGTTGCGGTAGTTGTAAAGCGACAGCAGCTCCAGCAGCACATCGCGGCCTTTGCTGACCAGCGACATGTGGTTCAGCGACAGGTGCGAGACCAGGCGCCAGATCACCCCGTTGCCCAGTGGCACGCGCACCGAGGCAGTGGGTTTGCGCAGGCAGCGGATGTCGTCGATGACCGAGCCTGCCGGGACACTGAAATCCCCGCGAGCGCCGCCGAAGGGCAGCAGCGAAGGCAGGTCCCGGTTGCTGCAGGTCAGGCGGATGCTTAAGGTATCGCTGGCCGAGTTGATCAGCTCCAGATCCCGGTCAACCACACGAATGAACATGTCGGTGCCGTCCCGTTGCCGGCTCTGGGAGGGGCGTCGGCGGGCGATCCAGAAGCTATTGCCCGGCCCCTGATCGGCGCGCGGCTCGAAGAACGGATGACAGCTGCTGACCTGCTCCAGGCCGCCGACTTTCTTGACCCGGCGCACGCGGTCAATGGACACCACCTCGGCCGTGTTTTGCATGCGCACGTCCGGGATGATGGCGTATTCATGCTGAGCATGGGTCAGGGTGATCGGCTCGGCCTGCTGGCGGAACAGGTTAATGATCGGCGTGCAGTTGAGCTTGAAGTTGGCGCGGCCGATGTTCTGGGTCAGACGGGCCAGGCGGTCGTGCAGGTCGTAGTCGGAAAAGTAGAAATTGATCTCGACCTTGCCCAGCTTCTTGCCCGCCAGAATGCGGCGGAAACCGGACAGGTCGAAGAACATGAACTTGTCCGGGAAGGTGAAGTATTCGTGCAGCAGCCGGTAGCCGAGGAACGAGCGCTCCGAATAATCCACCAGCCCTTCATCCAGACCGTAACCAACCGCTTTCAGCGCGTCGGCCGGCAGGGCCACTTCGCGCATGCGGCCTTCGTCTTCGAAGGTCAGCGTGGCTTTGGCCAGGTTGTTGAAGAGCAACTCGTACAGCTGCAGCATCAGCGTGCTTTCGCCATCAAGGAAAAAGCGCAGCGAGTCCAGCTCCATCTGGCCGAACAGCACGTCGGAGGTCGCCGTGAGGCCGATGCGCAGACGCGCCACCAGGTCCGCGCTGTGACCGTTGAACGCCGAGCGTTCCATCTCGACGAACGAGGCCTGCTGCACGCTGATCGGCCACAGGTCGACCGGGTAGCAGGTGCGGAACTTGCACACCACGCTGTCGATGGGCGTGGCATGAATCTCGGTGTGACGGGCGACACGATAGGCGTCGGTGACTTTCTCATTCTTGCCCAGGGTGAACTCGACGATGGACATCGACGGGGTAGGGCGCAGGTAGTGCGGGTACAGCACCTCAAGGAACGACTCGACGATTTCCGGAAACTCGTCATCGAGCTTCTTGTGCACCCGTGCCGCGAGAAACGAAAACGCCTCGATCAACCGCTCGGTATGAGGGTCCTCGCAGTTATCGCCCTCGATGAGCAACCGCGAGGCGATTTTCGGGTACTGGCTCGCGAACTCCTGGCCCAGAAAGCGCAGGTGCGACAGTTCCTTTTCGTAATAGGGGAGCAGGTCGTCGAGCATCAGTTGAGGTTCTGTACTGTGTATTCCTGGGTATTGACCTGCAACACCGCGTCAAAGGAAACCTGACGGGAGATGTCTTGCAGGCGCAGTACGGCGTCAACGCGAAAGGTCAGCATGCGTTGGCCGGTTTGTTGTGCGAGCAGTTGTACCTTGACGCTGCGAAAGCGCCGGTCGCCGTCGGAAATCGCTTTCTCCAGCTGCTGCTGAATCAGATAGCGGTCCTGGGGGTCGAGCACACTTTTGCTGGTGAAATCGGGCATGCCGTAGTCGAGGATCGTCCCGGGCAGTTGCGGAAAACCGGCGAGTTCGCCAGCCACCAGGGACTGACGGGTGTTCACCAGGATTTCCAGGTCCCGCACGATGCTGGCCTTGTAATCGGCCAGCGAACACAAGCGTTGCGCCGAGGCTTCAACGGACTGGTGCGGACGGTCGTCCAGCAACCGGTCCAGCAGTGACGGCAACAGCTTGTGTTGGCTACTCATGTTGCCTCCCTGGCAGACCCGATTCGGTTAACCGCGTGTGGATTGCGGCAGTTCGGCGACCAGTCGCAGCGACGCCGTCAGTTCATCCAGCTGGTAGTGCGGACGCAGGTACGTCACGGCCTTGTACACACCCGGCTTGCCCGGCACTTCGAAGACTTCGGCGCGGGCTTCACGCAGCGGGAACTTGGCCTTGGCTTCCTGGCTGGCGGTGTCGTCGAGCAGCACGTAGCTGGACAGCCACTTGTTGAGGAACATCTCGACGTCTTTGCGCGAAGCGAAGCTGCCGACCTTGTCGCGCATGATCGCCTTCATGTAGTGAGCGATGCGCGAGGTGGCGAAGATGTATTGCAACTGCGCCGAGAGACGGGCGTTGGCGTTGGCGATGTCGGTGTTGTACTGCTTTTGCTTCTGCGTCGACTGGGTGCCGAAGAACGCCGCGTAGTCGGTGCCCTTGCAGTGCACCAGCGGAATGAAACCGAGGTCGGAAAGCTCTTTCTCGCGGCGGTCGGTAATCGCGATTTCGGTCGGGCACTTGAGGGCAATTTCGCCGTCATCGGTCTTGAACGTGTGGGTCGGTAGACCTTCCACCAGACCGCCGCCTTCCACGCCACGAATCGCCACGCACCAGCCGTAGCGGGAGAACGCGTCGGTGACGCGGGTGCCGAGGGCGTAGGCAGCGTTCATCCACAGGTATTTGTTGTGGTCGCGGCCATCGACGCTTTCGACGAAGTTGAATTCTTCCACCGGCGTGGTATCCGGGCCATAGGGCAGGCGACCCAGCACGTGGGGCAGGGTCAGGCCGACATAACGGGAATCTTCGGAATTACGGAAGGACTTCCACTTGGCGTATTCGACTGTGTCGAAGATCTTCGCCAGGTCGCGTGGGCCGGACATGTCGGTGAACGAGTCCCAGCCAAACAGCTCAGGCGATGCCGCCGAAATGAATGGCGCGTGGGCAGCGGCGGCGACATGGGAGATCTCTTCGAGCAGGTACATGTCTTCCGGGTTACGGTTGAACTCGTAATCACCCAGCAGCATGCCGAACGGAGCGCCACCAAAGGTGCCGTACTCTTCTTCGTAGATCTTCTTGAACAGCGCGCTCTGGTCGAATTCGGACGAGGCCTTCAGGTCACGGACCAGGTCTTTCTTCGAGGCGTTGAGCAAGTGAATCTTCAGCGTGGTGCTGGTCTCTGTCTGGTCGACCTGGTACTTCAGGCCACGCCAGGACGCTTCCAGTTGCTGGAATTCACGGGCGTGCATGATCTCGTTCATCTGCTCGGAGAGCATCGAATCGATCTCGGCGATGCGCGCATCGAGCACGGCGATCAGGTCTTTGCTTGGCGTCATTTCGCCTTCCAGCACCTGACCCACCAGCTCACCGATCAGATCACGGGTGCGGGTGCGTTCGGTTTCGGAGCGGGCAACACGGCTTTCGGAAATGATGCTGTCGAGCAGCGAAGACTGCGGGGCGAATTTTTCCACTTCAACCAGATCAGTGTCCGGCTGGGCCACGGTTTGTTTGTCGTTCATGGTCGTGCTCCTGCTTACTCTTTGGCGTCGGTGGCGGGAACGGCGGCTTCACGACCGAATTCCTTGCCCAGCGTTTTCAGCTTCTCGGTGTTCTGCAACACGTCCATCAACAGCTCTTCGAGCTTGTCGTTGCCGCCCATCTTGTTGCGCAGATCGGCGAGCTTGTTGCGCACTTCCAGCAGCTTGCGCAGCGGCTCGACTTGCTTGACCACGTTCTGCGGTTCGAAGTCTTCGAGGGCGTTGAAGTTGAGCTCGACGCCCAGCTGCGTGCCGTTCTTGGCCAGGGTGTTGTCGACGCGATAGGCCAGGCGCGGCTTGATGCCTTTGAGCACGCCATTGAAGTTGTCGCGGTCGATGAAGATGAATTTGCGATCCTTGAGCTTGGGCAGCGGCTCAAGGGGGTTGCCGGAAAAATCGCCCAGCACGCCGACGACAAAGGGCAGCTCTTTCTTTTCCTGAGCATCGCCGATGTCGACGTCGTAGGTGATGTGGACCCGAGGGGCGCGAACGCGGTCGAGTTTGTGCTGGGTACTTTCCTTCTTCGCCATCGTTTTCTCCTGTGCGAGCAACTCGCTGCAAGTCATTTTGCGTGTCGGCTCGACGTTGAGCCGAGTGCTTTACAGTCCTTCGATCGTCATCAGCAGGCGCTGACGAATCTCATCTTTCATTTCCATGATGCTGTCCTGGCCCACCAGTTCTTCAAAACTGGCGTTGCCGGCAATCTGCGTGCTGCTGCGAATGACCGAGTCGTCCGGCAGCGTCGAGCGCACCGGGGAGCTGATCACGCAGAACGGCAGGTCGCCAAAATCCTTCAATCGCTCAAAGCTGACCGGAAACCTCAGGCCGTCGAACAGACGCCCCAGGCCCGGTGATTTGCTCACGCAGTAAAACAGCACCAGGTAGTGAACGACGAAGCGGTACAACTCGGCGCTGCTGCGGTTCGGGTCTTTGATGACGCTGCGAAAGCGCGCCAGATCAAAGGAATTGAACCCGATCACCCAGCGCGTCGGGCTGGTGATGCGGATGGTCTGACCGCTGTCGGCCAGGACCTTGTCGTATTCCAGCGGGAACAGCTCGGGGGTGGTGCTGATCAGGTTCAGCGGCACTTCCATCTCGTTGACCAACTGGAACGGAGACGCCGAACCAATTCTGTCGTACAGCTCTTTGAGTGCTTTGAAGTGGTGCTGGGTCTCCCGGCCACTGCTGCGCTGGGCACCCTGGAGGTATTCACCGAACAGATTCTGCGGACGAATCAGCAGCGCCAGCGTGGCCAGGTAATCGGACGCCTGTGCTTTAAGCACGTCGGAAATCGCCCGGGTCTGGCTGCGCAGCTTTATGAGTGCTTCTACGTCAAACGTTTGAGTCATTGGTACATCGTCCCTGAACCCTTCTCAACAATGCGGCGAATGCGGCGAAACATAGTGAAGAGATCGCGTCGCCCGGCTGGCACACCTTCTCGAAAAGCTGATTCGGATGAACGTCATCCCGAAAACTCGCTGCGAAGATTAGGCACATGAAACGTGGCCGAACACCGATAGCTAGTAGCCAGCAGTGTCAGCTCAGGCAGTTAATTGTGTGGGAAAGTTCCTACAGACGCGAAGTTTTTCTCACATTTGATACAGCTCGCAATGATGTCTCAAGGCTACTAGGGAGCATTATGGGGTGGTCGGAATGGCTCTAGACCTTGTGGATCAAGGGCTGCAGGGTTTTATTGGATCCCTTCGGCAGATGTAAAGAAAAGCGCGGAAAGGTGAACCGGTTCACCTACTGATCTGAACTAAGCGGGCAACTAAGGAAAATGAGAGGAAACGAGTGGGGCGGAGGGGGTGGCCAGTCTCGGGATTTTTTCGCGGAAATTGGATTTTTTCGGGGGAGGGGTGATGTAGTTTGCGCAGGTTCGGCTTGAGTTGTTGGCTTGGGTCGAACGTCGTTTTTGGGGACGGTATTTATCAAGGAGAGTGGCTATGCAAATGCGAGGTTGGTTGAGGGCGGTTCTGGGGCGCGAGGGACGGGTGGAGGAGGTTGTGCCAGGGTCGAAGTCAGAGTCAGAGTCAGCTTCTGCCGACGGCAAGGAGCAAGGGCAGGAGGAGCCGTTGTCGCGGGTGCAGCAACTTCTCAGCGGGTTGCCGGTTTGTCAGGCGCCTGGTGCGTTCGCGACGCCGCCGCCCGTTTGTCCTTCGGTCTGGGAAAGAGATAAGGCATTACTCGCCAGGTATCACGCCTATGTGGACGACGCCGAGAAGATTGGCTGGCGAGCGCTGCCGGACCCTACTCGGAAAGAGGGACGTGAGCTTGCAGCGCAATGGCGGTCCAGGGCGATCGACCTTTCCAACGCCAAAGCCACCGAGCAATGTGACGGAATTTACTGGTACTTCCAGAGCGCAGCCATCGCTTCACTGTTCGCGGACGGACCGGAATCGGAAGCCTTTGCCCGCTACAGGAGGGATGCGGAATCGTATCGGGGATGGCGCAGGGTGAGCGGTTAGGTGCGGTTGTTTGATGAGTATGTGAGCGTGATTGCGTCTGGCCCATAGCTCAAGCCGGGCGCTGAGTGAAGGGCTGACTCGACCCTTTGGGCTAGACCGCTTCGCGAGCAAGGCCCGACTGGTCTCATGTGGGCCACAGATCCGGGACACACTGCAGATTCTGTTGGAGTGAGCTTGCTCACGAAGAGGCCAGTGCACTCAGCAGATATCCGTCGGCTGGAATACCATTCGCGAGCAAGCTCGCTCCCACGGCATGGTGGGCTGACCTGATATTTTGGCCAGTTTCGGAAAACTTGTGGGAGTGACCGGAGTGGCGCTTCACCGTGCTCACGAAGAGGTCTTCAGATGTCCCGCTGCTCATCGACGTACGAGGATTTATAGCGCGCCATGGCATCGGTGAGTCGGCGCTTCAGGTAATCATTGGTGTGCCCAAGCGCCGCCAGGATCTGCGCAGATTCCTCGTGATAGGAGGCGCGCTTCTCCAACGACCACGTCGATGGCGCGGATTGGAGATTGGTGATCCGGTCGCATAACTTGATCGCTGCCGCTTCCCGGGAATGCGCGGCGATCGCCTGGAAATAGCGCTCGTCCGAGAACGGCACGATCAGGTTCTTGCTCAGGCAGGCGACAGTCGATGCGACAACGGCGCCGAACACTTCAGTCAGTGCCTCTTTTGACGTTCCAGTGTCCTCGATCACGTCGTGCAGCAGCGCGGCAGGCATCGCGATGGACAGATCACCGATGTCACTTTCCCGGTCCGCGAAAATCAGCTCGTTGGCGACCATCGCAACATGGGTGGTGTACGGCAGATTCGATCCCTTCATCATCTGCCCGACGTGGGCGTGGGAGGCGAACAGCCAGGCTTTGTTGTAGAGGTGCTGCAGGTTGGTGGACGGCAATCAATTCACTCCTGAGATTGGGGAGATGGGCGGTGAAGGCTTTCCAGGGGCTGGCCGTCGGGGAGCTGGATTTTCAAGCCGCGGGCAATCTGGTCGCCAATGCTGTAGGCGGTGAACTTTGGATTCGCCGAATTGCTAGCAAGCGAAGCCTCGTTTCGAGCCTGGCTTTTGCATCAGCAACTCGTCCATCTCTCGCCGACGGCAACGGTTGACGAATTCAAGCGCAGAGGCGAGATCGTGGTGGAAGCGTTCGGACATCTGTTGGTCTATTGCGTAATATTCTTCGTACTCGATCAAGCCGTTGAATACAGGGAAAGCCACAAAGAACTGGCCTGAGGTTTCTTCGATGCCAAGACAGAACCTTTCTTCTCGGTTTACGTAAGTGTCGCTGAATGTCATCGTTCGGAGGGCTCCAGTTTGCTTGCTAAAGCAGCTTTAGCGCTGCCTCATTATGCAATATCAGGTAAAGCTCGCTGCGCAAAGCTTTACCTGGGTTGGTTGGCGGTGAGCAAGGCAGTGCGAATGAGGTCGAGTTTTTGTCTGGTCAACCGCTAGTGACCGACGATGAACGTATGTGCTTATGGGCTAGGGAACGGTAATGATTGATGCGCATAATCTCAAGAAGGTCAGTTGGACATTGCTAACATTCCTTTTATCCATGATGGCCCTAGGTCCATCAAATCTTGAATATTTCTGGCGTCTGTACCTCGTAGTGGCCCTACTAGCGATTCTGTGGACCCTCTACCTGGTTTATTTTTGTGAGAGATTTACCGTTTATATGATCTCGCTGGTCGTGGCGTTTTTAGGTGCGTTTTGTTTACCAGTCTGCTCGGTCGCGTATCTCGCAGCAGGAAGCATCTGGGGCAAAGAGGGTCTTCTGCCCTTATTGCTAGGGTGCGCGCCGGTTGGTATCACGCTGCTGACCTACTATGCACTGGCCAGAGGTAGATCATCCTTTCATCCGTTCGAATATAACGGGCTAAAAGTCCAGCCGAGGTATCAGGATAGGCAGCGATCACCTGCCCCGTATAATCCCGTGTTAGTTGCCGGAGCTACAACCTTGGCGGCAAGTATTACTATAAATTCACTCGGCCATTTAACTGCTGCAATGGTCGGTATGGTTGGACTGCAGGCGTTTTGCATCGCCGCGTTGTTTTACGCTCGGCACATCATCAGGGGGCTACGCGCGCTCCGCCTTCAAGAACAATCAATGCCTACGCCCTACACGTTCATGCAAATTGACGAAATCCGTGAAGCGCGGAGTCGTTGGTATTTGAGCAGATGGTTCACGTCGATCGCGTCTTTGAGGGCGTCGCAGGATGACTGATTGCTCGATGATTCGTCTCGACTTGGTTTGGTGGGTATCTCGCGTCGCTGTGTTGGGCGTCTTTTTTGCTGCGTTGCCCTCATGCTTTATGAACGTGATGCGATTAGCGGCCTGCGCACCCTCCGTTCTCGGGAGAAGTCCATGCCTGCTCCATTCACCTTCAAGCGAATCGACGAGATCCGTGAAGCCCGCAGCCGGTGGTGGATCAGTAGATTGCTCAAGTGGATTAGTTCCCGGCACCAGTGACCAGGTGCATGATTAAAGGTGATTCTGCGCACGCTGAATTGTTTCTTCGCGTATTCACCCAAGGGGTAAAGGAGATTTACATGATCATGGACCTCGCATCGTTTCTCGCGCCGCAGAACGTGCAGCCGATCGCGTCCAGGCTCTGCCAATCCGAAACTGCCGAGTTTCGCGCTGTCGACAGACGCAGGATCTCTAGCAAATCAAAGTCTGTGCTTGAGGGTATGGGTTGGGTTGGAATATTTATTGATCCATGGGTTGAGGCAAACCGATAAAGAATGCGTTGAAGCGTTGAAAGGGATACTGGCTGATGATTTTGGACTCCGATTATCTCAAGCACGGTGCTTGGGTCTCTTTTATCGCACTTGTCTTTTCCATGGCTATCGGGCTCTCTGCGGTTCCGATCTTCTGGCCAGCCTATATTCTGGTTTTTCTCTTGAAACTTAGCTGGTTTCTCTACCTGATCTATTTTTGTGAGAGGTTTACATTTTATTTGTGGTCAGTCTTAGCCAGTGTGCAGGGCTTCTTGATCATACTAGCAGGCAGTGTCGCTTACTCTTCCGCTGTCGACGTGTGGGGCCCGGCAAGTGCCGCGGCATTTATTGCGGGCTTGTTACCCATGGCTTTAGTATTTTTGACTTATTCTCTAATCACGAACACAAAACCGTCGTTTCACCCATTTGAATGCAGTGGAAACAAGGTAAGGGTGGTGCCGAAAGTTAGTCAGACTAAGTCAGCAAGGTATCCTGGTGCGTTGTTGGCTGGTGCGTCCACACTAGCCGCGAGTATATTCGTCCATTTTTTTGGGATTCCTGCGGCGGGAGTCATTGGTGCGGTCGTTCTAACTACCTGCGCTTTAGTGATTCTCTACCATCTGCGTCATTCAGTTAGAGCGTTGCGCACCTTAAGCATCAAAGAAAAATCCTCATCAGTGCTCTACACGTTTATGGAAATCGACGAAATTCGCCAAGCACGCAATCGCTGGTGGATCAGTAGATTGGCTAGATTGGTTCGGTCTTGGAGAAAATCACAGGATGATTGAAGACCAAGTCAGCTTGGTGTAATGGGTTGTTAGGCGTCACTGATTCAGAAGCTGGTTAAGCGACCGAGCCAGCACGATGTTGATTGACGTCATTCACTAGGAATTTGGTTCGGCAGGGCAGGGCGCGAGGCCAGTTGCGTAGCAGAAGGGGTTTATGTGATTCACCTCATCTATCGATGGGCATGGGTCAAAGGCGCCGTTTCGACTTACCGGAGCAACCTTTATATGGAGGACGGCGACACATACACAACCTACCGTGTGAGCCTTGAACAAGTCGAAACCCGACCGCCCTTGCCGAGCGGCCGTTGAGCCTATTTCAGTAAAGCAACCACTGCGCAGGCAAGCATGATCGCCAGCGCCGGCCACTGCATCGGCACGAAAAAGAAGTGGTGGCGAACGCCATTGGGGTGAAGCTCGCGATTCAACACAAAGCCCAGGACAACGTTGATGGCTGAACCAATACCCACTGCCAGCAAGAATTGCATGAGCGATAAATCACTGGATTTAGCGCTGGGGTCCATCAACAACCAGCTCAGTAACAGCACCATGGCCAGTGGTGTTAACAGAGTCATCCAGCCCGCGCCGCGATAGATCATCGTTGGATGTTCATTTCGAAGACATTGGACGCTGGCTCGCGTCCCTGCTCTTCAACCGCCAATACGACATCGAGCGTGCTGAGGAACAGGTCATGGCTCAGGATGCCTGTGGCGATGGTTGACAATACGGGCTTGCCGTTCTCATCCTTGATCACTACGTTTTCGGTCCAGGCGCTGAGGTCTACCGTGCGCAGTGACGACATCGGCACTTTGTTGCCTTGGTACTCGAAGAAGTCCCGGCTCAGAAGAATTGGCGCCGTGGTCACTTTAAGGAAGTTGCCCGTTACTCGCTTGCCCCAGACCTGCTTTGAACTGATGCAGTTGAAGGTGGTCGACTGGCCCGCCTCCAGCGCTTCGGCCAAAGCCGGCAGGCGTGCGCGGACGTGTAAGTCACGGACCAGTTCCTGAAATGCCTGGAAGCCTTTCAAGGTATCGACCACTCGATGAAAGGGCTCTGAGGCATTACGACGATAGGCTAGGTTTGTGATCAGGCCGGTCAATACAGTTTGCCCGGAGCTGAACAGGTACAGGTCCTCTATCTCGGCAAACGCCGTGTAGACGCGCTGGTCTTTAGTGATGCGCACGATGCCGTTTTCAAAAACTTCATAGTCGGTATTACGCAGCTTCTTGTGCCAAGCGGTGGTACCCAACAGGCATAGACCGATAAGGGCCAACAAGCCGGTCGTGAAACTAAATACGACATCCTGGCTGGCGAAATTCATGGTCATCCCGCGGGACGTGTGAAGCGTGACCGGGCCGTTATGGCCCATCGGCACAATCGTGCTCAGATAAAAGACGAACGCGGCGAGGCCCAAAAATACAACGGCCAATATCAGGCCGAAAATCAAAAAGGCCTTGCCTTGGCGGAACGTCGCGATCAGCTCGCCGGTGTCGGAAGAAGTGTGGGAGTTGTTTGGTTGCATGAGAGTTTGCGTCCTTGTCTTTGAATGGGTGCGCGGCCTTAGGCGCGGGGCAGGGTAGGTGGTGCTTTTTCTAGAGAGTGGAGCGGTGTAGCTGGATTCATGGCATACCCGGCGTGATTACTATCAACGCTTCCTGTGCCCGTGCCGTTTTTTTCAGCTAGCCCCAACCTTGCTGCTCGGCGGCGGATGCGACAGCGATGGGGTACAGAGACAGCTAATGTTGCATGCAGAGCTCATATAACCGGGTGCGCAATTTGGCAAACTCATTGTTCTCGTCGATCAAGGGCTGGCCGTTACAGTACAAAACGATGTCGGTCAGCGAACCCATTCCTCCATACAATTCTATTATTTGTGAGAGAGCGAGGTCATAATCGTGATTCATATCTGCTCGATACTCATCAAGGCGCTCAGCCCGCTCTTCTTTATTTCCGGCACCTAGTAACGCAGACATGCGGGTCATGATTGCGCACATCGGAATACTATTCGTCATCTCTGAGCTCCTGATCCTGTCAATTCAACTGCGTTTGAGCTTTTCGGTTCAAGCGAGATAGCGCTAAATTCAAATTCCTTGTTGTCATTGCATACCGGCTAATTCAGATATTTTTAGTGCGTACATTTAAAGAGTCAAACCGTAGCTAGAGTGGTCGTATTACGATTGCAACCATGGTCTCACTATTTTCTTTTCGGGTTGATAATGTAGCGATCCCGAACGCTCCTAGCGTAGGGCAGAAAGTAGTCGATAGCTCTACCCACGGTTCGGCCCTTACTCCTACGCTCGATCTACCGTCTTAACGACAGCACCTCGCCGCCGGTCACCCTCGATCACAAAGTTAGCTAAAACCAGATGATCTAGGCGCCGGGGGGCTCATAATTCTTATCTGCGGAATGCGGGTTGTCACTTCATCTGTTCTTGAAGCCATTTCAAAGCCGGCGTCTCTCCCCCTCTCGCCTCAATCGAGAACTCCGCGAATGCATTTTCCAAATCGCGGTACTGCTGCAGGTTTCTCTCTGTAAAGCGATAACGTCCCGGAACGTCTCGCACTTCAAGCGGGCTCGTGAGGTTGCCAGCTTTCGCTTGGATCAATAATGGTGTCAGGTCAGCATGAAGAGCCGCGGCCTCTGGATCTATCTTGGCATGTATCAGTAGTTGATATTCAAGTGCAATTGCTAGTTCTCTAATTTTTTGGATGTTCATGGTTAATTTCCAATTAAGCCTATAGGTTTGGCGGGTGACCAATCTCCGCGATTTGGAATAAGGTATTGCGTCGCACCGCCTGTTCTCATCACTGCGCCCCCAAACTCACTTGTGGGAGCGATTTCGGTTATGTAAACCTTAGCAGGCGCCAACGGGGTAATTTCCCAAACTGAATATTTTGCGCCCTCGCTAACTAGCGGTAGTCCTAATGCCTCAGCGAGTGTTGAGTCTGATTTCGCCGCTTTCATAAAATCTTCATACGTGGTGAAGTAGGGCGAAAACTTAGGTTCTCCACCACCTTCGATAACGATTTTTATCAGGGGTGTGTTGATTGTCTTGGCTACGGGCAGTGCAGTGCCTGAGGCCAGTTGGCCGCTGACCCGTTCATATATCGTCTTCGCGGGCGCAAGTGGGTCCGCTGCACGCGCCGCTTGAAGATATTCTCTGCCTTCTGAGGTAGTCAGGTATGAATCAATTTCAGCCGTTGATACCCCGTCTGGCTTGAATGTTTTAGTTTCCTTGACCAGCTTTTCCAAGGGCGAAAAGTCTGGATCTTGTTTCGCATAGTATTCCCTCATTGCCAAAAGTTCGGGGTTTTCCGCGTTCCAGGGCCCTACCTCTTTAATCTGCAAATCCGGATCGTCCAGAATGGCACGCTCGTTACGCGCCAACCAGTCCGCGAACTTCCTATTCGATATTTCTGCCTGAAGCTTCGCACTGCGCGTTGCGATGCTATCTAAAGCGCCTGTTACACCTGTCTTAAGCTGACCACGAGTGAGATAGGTCACTATCGCGGTCAGTAGCAACAATACGAGTTGTTCCTGACCTTTGGCTAACTGCCGAGCGGCTCGTTCGGTACGTTCCAAAATGGTTGCCGCAGACGCACCGGTGGGATCAAGTCCAGGTGGTTTCAGACCTTCTTCAGCATGCCAAGCTGTAGTGAGCCCATCCCACAATGTCTCGGCACATGGCTGTAAACCCTCGGCGAAATAACCTGTGATTGACCAGAGACCTAGTGTAGCCAGTATTAAATTGCCTACCTGCAAGCCGATGGTGCCACCGGCCACTGCTCCCGGCAGCGCACCCGCGCCGAAAGCAAGCGAGCCGACCGCGCCTCCAACCGCGCCCCCCACCGCAACGCTTCCCCCCAATATCATCACCACGTCCTGCACCAACTCGAGCAATACAGGCAAGATTTCCGTAATGTTGATCGACGCCCACTTGCGCGTCAGGTCACTCTGTACTATCGGGTAGGAGAGAGCCAATGCTTGCCGGAGGTGATCGATCCGTGCCCCGCCATGGTCGGCGTAGACTTGGCTCGCGCCATTGCTGAGTCGGCGGGTGAACCCGTCCCAACCGTCGTTGGCGCTCTGCAGACCCTGATCGATGCTCTGGTTGATCGCGCCGAACTTATGGTCGAGATTCCGCTCGATGTCGTCCCAGCTAGGTATGTTGGCTAAAAAGTCCATTTACACATCACAGTCCTGGAGTAGGGCGCCATGGAGCGCCTTGAGTGAGCGTGGGAGTTGCGGTTGGCCGTTACAGCTAGCACGTTGCCAGCAGGAGACCTCAAGCCCGCTATCGACCGCTAAAGTACGATTTAATTTCCAGCGACGGGCATTTTTCTCAGGTTTTTTACACTGAGCAATGATGGCAGAACACCCTCACTCAACCAACTAATGCCTACAACCCCCGGCAAGGGCCTGTGATTACGGGCATTCCGAGACATCTAGCCGACGGTTAAGAAATTTCAGATGGGATCCACCATCCTGCACAACCCTCCGCAAAATCGATTCACCGGGTTGACAGCGGGAGGCGCATAAGTGTCTCCTTTGCCGCTGTGAACCATCTGTAACGATTCTGAGACTGTGATGTCGTTCGCGATTTACTGTGCCTGGTGGCACTTTCGCATTGCGGCGCGGTCGCAGTGTCCAGCAATAGAATGCTTACCCGGAATCAGATGGCGTTGCTAACCTCTTGTGCACTCAAGCACGGACGCAACCGTCGATTTCGAGACTGTTGTTTTAAAGAAGCGTCTGTAGCTCGGGTCCTACGTGATTGTAGGAATGCCCTCACGGCCGATGGCGAACCCGCCCGGTGGCGCGTCATCAACCCGTTAGCGACGATGCAACAAGGGCTCCGGCCCCCTTGTCGGCTCGTAACCTGTTGTTGCTGAGCATGGCGGTAGCGTTCTACCCCGTGCCATCCAGGAGATTTTCATGATGATGGACCTTGCCGCGTTGCTCTCGCCCCAGAACCGGCGCCTGTTCAAGTTCAATAACCTCGCCAACCCGGAACAGCAACTGCTGCTCGAAACCTTCAAAGGTCGGGAAGCGCTGTCCCAAGCGTACAGCTTCGAGCTGCTGCTGATCTGCGAAGACTCCGGGGTCGAGCTCAAATCGATGATGGGGCAACTGGTCACCATCGAAATCGAATTGGCCGACAGCACGCCGCGCTATATCGCTGGCTACCTCACGCGCTTTGCCAGCACCGGCAGCGACGGCGGCATGGCCCGCTACACCGCGACGCTCAACCCCTGGTTCTCGATGCTGAAAAACCGCTTCGACACGCGGATCTTTCAGGGCAATACCGTCGAGGAAGTGGTGACTCAGGTGTTCGCCCTGTGCCCGGCATTCTCCCGCCATGAATTCCGCCTGACAAAGCCGCAAAAGCGCTACACCTACATCACCCAATACCGTGAAACCGACTTCAACTTCGTCCAGCGTCTGCTCGAAGAAGAAGGGATGTTTTACTACTTCGAGCACACCGCCGAAGGCCACACCATGATCATCTGCGACGACTCCAGCATGCTGCAGCCGTTGCCGGAACAACCGCAGATCCGCTTCCATACCGCGTCCGTCACCGAGACCGCAGACTCCATCACCCAGTGGAGCGGCAACCGCCAGTTGCAGGCGGGCAAGATGGCCGTGCAGACCTTCGACTACCGTCAGCCGAACAACCGGCTGCCCGTCGGGATGAACAGCCTGAACAAGCAGGGCGACGTCGAGACGTTCGAAATCTACGACTTCCCCGGCCAGTACACCCACGGCACCTACGACGAGGGCGAAACGCTGTTGCGCCTGCGCATGGAAGCGTTGGAAATCCGCGGCAAGAAGTTCGAAGGCGCGAGCAACTGCCGCGCGATGAAGCCCGGTTACACCTTCGAGCTGGTGCAGCACTACGACCACGATCAGGGCTCCGCCGACGATCGCCAGTTCCTGCTGATGGGCGTCGAAAGCGAAGGCCACAACAACTACCTCAACGGCCATCAGGCGAGCTACTACAACACTTTCTCCTGCGTGCGCAAAAAGATTCCCTTCCGCCCGCAACTGTCCACGCCACGCCCGACCATCGCCGGGCCACAGACCGCCATCATCGTCGGCCCGCCGGGCGAAGAAATCTTCACCGACGAACTCGGCCGCGTGAAAGTCCAGTTCCACTGGGACCGCAACGGCAAGTACAACGACCACAGCTCCTGCTGGGTTCGCGTCGCCCAATCCGGCGCCAGCGGCGGTTTCGGCAGCATCCAGATTCCGCGCGTGGGTGATGAAGTCGTGGTGGTTTTCCTAGACGGCAACCCCGACCGCCCGCTGATCATGGGCAGCGTCTACAACAGCAAGAACACCCCACCGTGGTCGTTGCCGGCGAACAAGACGCAAAGTGGTTTTCTGACGCGCTCGACCAAGGGCAGTGCGGCCACGGCGAACTTCTTCCGCTTTGAGGACAAGTCCGGCGCCGAGCAGATCCATATGCATGCCGAGCGCAATTTGGACACCGAGATTGAGGTGGATGAAAAGCACGAGGTGGGGAATAACAGGACCATCACCGTAGGCGGCACCCAGACCGAAACGATCAAGCAAGACACGGTTATTAACGTGCAGGATGGGGCATTCAAGTTGTTGGTGGACAACAAATACATCTACATAGAGGCCAAGCAGCAAATTGTCCTGCAATGCGGCGAAAGTAGCATCGTTATCACCCCTGATGGTATTCAGATAAAGGGCAACGTCATTGTTACTGAAAGCTCAGCTGAAACGACTATCACTGGCAAAACCGTTCAAATTAACGATTGAGTGCACTCAATATGATCCGTCGCACCAGCATGTATGATCGTATTTCTGAACAACGTCTGGCCCGAGAGGCACTTGAAAAACAGCAAGCTGAACAGGCTTTAGCCGAGGCTGAGGCGCTGGCGCTTGCGCCTGTCGTGGTACCTGTCGTGCCTATGACTGAAAGCCCCAGCAGTTTCAATTTTGGCGGGTTCAACTTTGCGTTTCCTGGCTGCTTCAGCATTCAGAACCTGACACTCACGCTTGACCAGAATGGTGAGCCTGTAGAGGTGTCGGTACGACGTCGCACTGTCAGTGAGCAACAAACGCTCGAACTATTGTTTGATGAAGCTATTGCAGCGTTGCAGCAGAGTCACCCGCAGATGCGCATTATCCGGAAAAGAGAATGCCTGCTGGCAGGTAGCCCTGCGTTAGCACTGGATTATCGTTTCAACGTCGGCCATAGCGACCACCACGGTCGTTTTGTTGCAGGGTTGGTCCCCCATGCCGGAGGGATTGCACCCCAGTGGCTGTCGATTGGCTGCAAAGTCGATCCGAACAGCGAAGCGCTCAGTCAGTGGTTGTTGCAGTTTGATCAAATGCTCGACGGCTTGGCAGGCGTCTGAACGACACATATTCAAGGAAAGTATTCCCATGGACTATCAGATTCAAGAAGGCCGTTTCGCATTGCCGGAAGGGTTTCAGGACCGTTCGGTCAATATCTTCGCGCTGAATGGCAGTGGTCCTGCCTCGCTTAGCATTACTATCTCGCGTGATGACACGCTGCCTGGTGAAGACATCAGTGCTTATCTTGAGCGTCAACTCAAGCTGATGGCTTCCAAATTGCGCGGTTATACAGTGCTGGATAAGAAATCTGCGGCATTAAACGCTGACCAGCCGCTTCATGGTTTGCAGATCAGCGCCTACCATATCGTCGAAAAGCGCCCTATTCACCAACGTCAGGCCGCTTTTATCATCGCGCCGGCGCGCGTGCTGGTGTTTTCCGCCACGAGCCAGCTGGATTTCACAACCGCGCAAAACGCTCAGTGGAACGAGCTACTGGCCAGCTTTGTGCTCAACTCCCCCACGCTTGAACAGGAATAATCCCCATGTTCGAGGCCGCCCGATTACATGATGAAATAGAACATACCAGCGCTTTGAGCGGCTTCTTAGTAGGCGCTCTAGTGGGTATTGCGGTGGTCGCTTACCTCAGTTTTACCTTCTGCACTGCAGGTGTTGGCGGTTTTCTGTTGGGTATGGCTTTCGGCGCCATGGGCAGCGGAATCGCATGGTTGGGTGAGATGGCGGGGAGTTTATTTAGCTCGCCCGCCGGTAATATCGAAACCGCATCCCCAAATGTATTTATCAATTCCCTCAATGCAGCCTACGCCATCGCCAGCGTAGGCGTATGCACCAAGCATCCGCCTACGGTGTTAGTTGCCGAAGGTTCTACCAACGTTTTCATCAATGGTAATCCTGCGGCACGCAAGGGCGACAAGCTGACGTGCGGGGCCAAAATTGCGACAGGATCCGACAATGTAAGAATCGGTGGTGGCACTCAGGCCTATCTACCGATTGACGATGAAATACCGGCACCGCTTCGATACGGCGTTGACATTCTGATGGGGGCCGCAGGCGGCGCGAAGCTGATCTGGAACATCTACAAGCTGGGTGCACAAGCCGGCCTCAAGGCCGCCGGTCCCTGCGCGGTCGGATTCATGGCTTCAGTATTTGGTGGTGATTTACTCGGTCGCTACGTCGCAGGCCCCTTGCTGGGCCGCGTACTCGGCGGCCTGCACGGCAATCCCGTCGACACCACGACCGGCCGCAAACTGTTGACAGATGAAACCGACTTCAGCTTGCCGGGGTTGATGCCGCTCGAGTGGTCGCGCTTCTACGCCAGCGATCTCAACGTCGACAGCGCCCTTGGCAAAGGTTGGGTGCTTCCGTGGGAACAAAGCCTGCGCTGCTACAACGGTTTCGTTTACCTGACCGATAACCAAGGCCGCACCGTGCCGTTTGTGGGTATCAACCCCGGTGAGCGCCTATACAACCCGCACGAGCAGATTTTTCTCGTCCGCACTGAGGGCGGCCACTACCTGCTGCAGACGCTTGATAACGTCTTTTTTTACTTTGGCGAAGTGCCCGAAAACAACACCTCAGTCCCCCTTCAACGCATCGAAAACGCCTTCGGCCATTTTCTGCACTTCACACGCACGGCCGACGGTAAGTTAACTGACATCAGCGCGACCGGGGGCCTGCGCGTGCATTTGCACTACAACCACCCACTCGGTCGCCTTACCGAGGTCAAACGCATCGTCGGTGACCAAGCGTTCGAAACCTTGGTCACTTATCGCTATGACGACAACGGCCAGTTGAGCCAGGTCAGTAATCGCAACGGCGACACGCTGCGTTATTTCAGCTACACCGATGGCGTTATGACGCGGCACAGCACCGCGCTCGGCCTCGCCTGCGAATACCGCTGGGAAACCATTGACGGCCAGCCGCGTGTGGTCGAGCACTGGACCAGCGACGGCGAACATTTCAATTTTGACTACGACTTCAAGGGGCGCACCACCCGCGTCACAGACGTACTGGGTCGCGAGGCGCGGGTTCACTACAACGCCGATCGCCGCGTCACCGCTAGCCGCGACTTCGGTGGTGAAGGGTACGCAATTACGCTCGATGACTTCGGCAACATCGTCGGCTTGACGCTGCCCGACGGCAACCAGCTGACGCTCAAATACGACGAGTACTCGCGGCTGATTGAGGAAGTCGACCCGCTGGGTCGCAGCACGCGCTATCAGTATCATCATCTGACTTCGCTGGTCAAACAGGTCAGCTATCCCGACGGGAGTACCTGGAAAGGCTATTACGACAACAAGGGCAACCTGATAGAGGAATACGACGCGCTAGGCCAGCGCACCGAGTATTTCCACGGTGATGATGGTTTGGTACACACCATCATCGATGCCAACCACAAGTCGAAATTCATCTGGTGGAACAACCACGCACAGGTTGAGAAGTTTCAGGACTGCTCTGGAAAGTGCACCACGTACCAATACAACGAGCGCCTGCAGCTGGTTTCGGTCACTGACGCACTGGGTCAGACCACCGAGCTGGAGCTTAAACCCGCGGGTGAAGTACTGCGCATCAAACATCCTGATGGCACACAAGAAGCGTTTACGTACAACGCTTTTGGACAAGTACTCACTCATACCGACGGCAAGGGCCAGATCATCAGGTTGCAACGCAACGAGCGCGGCCTGCCAAGCTCGCGGCAAGACGCCAAAGGCCAGCGCGTTCGTTACGAGTACGACAAGGCGATTCGGCTCACTGCGCTGATCAACGAAAACAATGCGACTTATGAATTTGCTTATGACGCTTCGGATCGCCTGATCGAAGAAAAACGCATCGACAACCTGACACGTCGATTCACCTACAACGTGGGTGGGCATCTGACGCGGGTTGATGAAGTCGGCTACGGCGATAGGGCAGAGCGGCCACAACGCAGCACGGAATTTGAGCGTGATGTGATTGGGCGGCTGCTGGCCAAGGTCAGTCAGGATGCGCGGCAGGATTACGGTTATGACGAAGCAGACCGATTGCTCAGCATTCACCGGCTGCCTTCAAGCATTGGCAAGAAGCTGGGCGTTGAGGAAGAGACTCTCGACTTCAGTTATGACGTGTTGGGCCGCTTGATCAAAGAAACCACGCCGCAAGGGGCGCTGGGCTACGAATACGATCCGCTCAGCAACCTGACCACGCTGACATTGCCGACTGGCCAACACCTCAATCACCTTTACTACGGCAGCGGCCACCTGCACCAACTTAACCTCGACGGTCTGCTCGTCAGTGACATGGAGCGCGATGACCTGCATCGGGAGGTCTACCGCTCTCAAGGCAAGCTGACTAGTTGCTTTGGCTATGACGCCATGGGACGCAAGAGCTGGCAGTTTGCGTCCACTATTCCGGCTGAAAAGCTGTCGCAGATCCAGAACCCAGGCATCAACACTTCGCTGCTGGTCGATCATGCGTACAACCCGATTCACCGGCGCTACGAGTACGATCCAGCGGGAGAGCTGACCCGTACGCTCGACAAACTGCGTGGCGAGATTAAGTACGAGTATGACGCGAATGGTCAGCTTCACAGTCGCGATACTGGGCGACTGGTGGATAGCGAAGAGTTTCGATACGACGCTGCGGCCAACCGCCTGAACTTCAACATCAGCCAGTTTGATCAGGTGAAAGACAACCGCATCAAACGATGGCGCGATCAGGAATATACCTACGACGCCTGGGGCAACCTGATTGAAAAGCGGGTAGGGCTGAGTAAGCTGCAGACCTTTGCTTACGACTGCGAAAATCGGCTTGTGCGTGCTGAGACGATGGTTGATAGCCAATTGCACAGCGTCGGTACGTACCGGTATGACAGCTTGGGTCGGCGGGTTGGAAAAACGTCTGAGATTGAAGGGCAAACCGAGCATAAGCATTTTCTGTGGCAAGGCCTGCGGATGCTGCGTGAGGAAACGCCTTGGCAGAGCAGCCTCTATATTTATGAGCCAGGAAGCTATGCGCCGCTTGCCCGGGTTGACCAGAGTGAAGGTGAGGCAGATCAGACGCTTTACTACTTCCATACCGACCAGATTGGCACGCCGCTTGAGATGACGGATGTCGACGGCCGGATCGTCTGGCAGGCGACTTACAAGGCTTGGGGTGAAGTCGAATCATTAGCCGTGAGTGAGGTTGAGCAGAACCTACGGTTTCAGGGTCAGTATTTCGACGATGAGACGGGCCTGCACTACAATACGTTCAGGTATTACGATCCGGAGGTTGGGCGGTTTATCACTCAGGATCCGATTGGATTGGCTGGTGGGCGGAATCTTTACCAGTATGCAAGCAATACGATCGCATGGATTGATCCGCTAGGGCTTACTCCTTGTAAGGGGAAGCCATCAGAGCGCAGCGCAGGCGGTACCGGTGCGAACTACGATAAACTCAACGGCCAAGGGCTTTATGTACTGGTTGACAATGGCAAAGTAAAATACGTTGGTCGTGGTGATGCCACGTCGCGGTTGGCTGTGCATGCGGCTACAGAAGGTAAGTCACATTTAGATCAGCGTATAATTTTCGATAATAATCTGACGAAGGCTGAGGCTAAGTTTCTCGAGCAATCTATCATGGACATTAAGGGTGGGGCTAAATCTACTAATGAAGCAACTAATCTTCTCAATGAGATCAGGTCCTACAGTCCAGCTAACCCTAACTCAGTAACGTATGACATAGCAGGGCACAGCTCCGATTGGGGGGCTAAAATACTAGCTGATGCATTGGCGAAAATGAAGGGTATTGGATTATGAGTTCTAAACAGATAGTGAGTAATGGTGATTACTTCACCGTACCGATGTCTGACGGGAGACAAGCCATATGTCAGGCTATATGGATCGGACGGAATTGTCCAGGGCAAAAATTCAAGAGAGTATTTGCGTTCTGTGTATTATCCGTAGGAGATGAAAAAGGTATTTCTGAAGAAGTAAGCTACTTGAGTTTCCAGGATTACAAAGGGTCTTTTAGAGTGATTTTTACTGCCGTGGATAATCTTCTCTCTGGAGAGTGGCCTGTGGTTGGAAATGGCCCGATAAGAGATGAAAAATTGGTGAGCCTTGAGTTCCATATGGCAGGTACTCTATATCGTTCTGGCGAGCCTGTGAGAGTCCTTGCTATCGAGGAGTATAAAAACTACTTGGAAATGGCTGTTGCTGGGTACGTCTTGGTTGATAGATATTTAAATCAACACTAGTAGTCGGAACGCGTGCAGCCTCAACATAAAATAAGGCCTATTTTTAGCAGGGTAAATGGGCAGTAATCAATGCCCGCATATCGTGGTGGCAGGCTGACCTGCGGTACCGTG
Organism: Pseudomonas sp. PS02290; assembly: GCF_029960075.1. Classification (NCBI taxonomy): domain Bacteria; kingdom Pseudomonadati; phylum Pseudomonadota; class Gammaproteobacteria; order Pseudomonadales; family Pseudomonadaceae; genus Pseudomonas; species Pseudomonas sp. PS02290. The sequence continues at coordinate 68,898 of NZ_JASCOY010000011.1, read as the reverse complement.
ATTTAATCCGGCTGGGACGATGTGTTTATTGGGTGCGGCAGGGTTCAGTGCCTTGATATTGATGATGAGAGCCCTGGCGGCTCCGCGTCGGTGCTGACGTACTGATGATCGTCGCATCGGTGGGCATAGCGGTGGCATCAGCGGCCAGGCTGGCGTGGACGCAAGGGTTGAAGGCTGCAGGGCCCTTCGCGTTACGCGTCTGCGCGACCTTCGCCACCAGCAGCGTCGCGGGCATCGAGATAATTGGGCCGACAATCGGATGAGTCTTAGTCGATATTATCGGCTATCCGGTCGACGTCACGACCGGCCGCAGCGACATGGAACGCGGTGATCTGCATCGCGAGATTTATCGGTCCAAAGGCAAGCTCACCAGCTGCTTTGGCTACGATGCTATGGATCGCAAGAGTTGGCAGTTAGCGTCGACATTGCCTGCGCAAAAGCTGTCGCATATCCAGAAACCAGGCATCAATACCTCGTTGTTGGTGGATCATGCGTACAACCCGATTCATCGGCGTTATGAATACGATCCGGCAGGTGAACTGCCCCGAATGCTAGATAAGCTACGCGGGGAAATTAAGTACGAGTATGAGGCCAACGGCCAGTTGCACAGTCGCGATACTGGGTCAACCGGCTGAACTTCAACACCAGCCAGTTCGATCAGGTAAAGGACAACCGCATCAAGCAATGGCGCAATCAGGAATATACCTACGACGCGTGGGGCAACCTGATTGAGACGCGGGTAGGGCTGAGCAAGCTGCAGACGTTTACGTATGACTGCGAAAATCGTCTCGTGCGTGCTGAAACATTGGTCAACAGCCAGATGCACAGCGTGGGCACGTATCGGTACGACAGTTTGGGTCGTCGGGTTGGCAAGACGTCCGAGATTGATGGTCAGACTGAGCACAAGCACTTTCTCTGGCAAGGCCTACGGATGCTGCGTGAGGAAACGCCTTGGCAGAGCAGCCTCTATATTTAAGAGCCAGGAAGCTACGCGCCACTTGCCCGGGTTGACCAGAGCGAAGGTGAGGCAGAGCAGGCGCTTTACTACTTCCATACCGACCAGATTGGCACGCCGCTGGAGATGACGGATGTCGATGGCCAGATCGTTTGGCAGGCGACGCATAAGGCGTGGGGCGAAATTGAATCGCTGGCCGTGAGTGAAGTTGAGCAAAATCTGCGGTTTCAGGGTCAGTATTTCGACGATGAGACGGGCCTGCACTACAACACGTTTAGGTATTACGATCCGGAGGTTGGGCGGTTTATCACCCAAGATCCGATTGGACTATCGGGAAGCAATAACCTGTATGTGTATGCTCCTAACTCTAATACTTGGATCGATCCGTTAGGATGGTGCGCGCGCGCGTTAGGGCGGGCCATGGGCGCGAGAAGTGGAGATGGGATGGGCAACCATCATCTTATCCCACAAGAACTGATGAAAGCGCCCGAGTTCAAACCGATGTTTTCGCGGCTTAACGCAATAGGCTTTAAAAACCATGGTCCCTCAAATGGAATGTTTCTTCCTGATAAGGAAGCCGTGAAGACCATAGATTTGCCCGGCCATTGGACAAACCATCCGATTTATACCTCTGCAGTTAGAGAAAAACTCCAAGGCCTTAGCGCGATCGCACCTTCACTGAGTGATCTACAATTAGGGCTTGGAATGAAGAGCATCCAGGACTGGGCGCGCGCAGGACTTCAAAATGGGGCATTCAAAGTGAATCCTGTTACAGGTGGATTAATGTGAGATGAAAAAATGAACAGTTATTATGTTGTCGATAGTAATCCCGATGGAGAGTCGATCCCGTATTTCTTTGAGTCCGAGTGGTCTCCAGAGCTGCCGAGCTTTGAGCTGCCTCGCTCTAGTCCAGTAGGCGTAATGTTCGAAAGCCGCTATACGCTCAAAGCAAAGGTTGAGAGCTTGAGCGTCGACGTTTTGTTAGGTGACTTCATTGCTAGTGTTAACTTTGTTCGGCTGTGTGAGTCCCTAGAAGCGGAGTTTATCTCAGTACCGACTGAGATAGTCACTGCACGAAATACAAAGGTCGTTAAAGACTATTACTTCTTTTGTGTGACCGGAAGAGTTTCAATGCTGGATAGAGGCGCTTCTAAGTTCGAGTTGATGGATGAGCGTTTACTTAGTCCGAGGGGGGAGCGCGGCGATTTTGATGTATTCAGTAGGATCGACAAATTTGTCATCAAAGAGGATGTCCGGCTAGACTTTTTCTATTGTGAGGAGATTAAGCGTGTCGTTTGTTCAGCTAAGTTCAAGCTAGAGTTTGAAAGTCTAGGCTTGACCGGTCTGAATTTTACCGAGATTAATGACGCTTATGTCTACGCACCATTGGAAGGCTTTTGACCCGCTCAATCGTGTTATCAGTATTTAGGATTTTGGTGTCCTTAGTGTGAGGGTAAGAATAACGGTCAATGCGGTAATGCGGGTGATATGAAGATTACCTTAGTCGTCGAATTTCATGCGATCTAGAAAATCGGTTCGGTACCGCTGCGGCGAGGGTCAGCTCACCGAAGTCATCAATCGTAAAACCGATTACATGAGCCGGTTCAGCTGTGCCGAAGGCGTAATGGTCAGCCACAACAATGCGCTGGGGCTGAGCTGTGACTGCCGCTGGGGAACCATTGACGGGCAGCCACCCGCGTCACAGACGTACTGGGTCGCGAGGCGCGGGTTCACTACAACGCCGATCGCCGCGTCACCGCTAGCCGTGACTTCGGTGGTGAAGAGTACGCAATTACGCTCGATGACTTCGGCAACATCGTCGGCTTGACGCTGCCCGACGGCAACCAACTGACGCTCAAATACGACGAGTACTCGCGCCTGATTGAGGAAGTCGACCCGCTGGGTCGCAGCACGCGCTATCAGCATCACCATCTGACCTCACTGGTCAAGCAGGTCAGCTATCCCGACGGGAGTACCTGGAAGGGCCATTACGACAACAAGGGCAACCTGATAGAGGAATACGACGCGCTAGACCAGCGCACCGAGTATTTCCACGGTGATGATGGTTTGGTACACACCATCATCGATGCCAACCACAAGTCGAAATTCATCTGGTGGAACAACCACGCACAGGTTGAGAAGTTTCAGGACTGCTCTGGAAAGTGCACCACGTACCAATACAACGAGCGCCTGCAGCTGGTTTCGGTCACTGACGCACTGGGTCAGACCACCGAGCTGGAGCTTAAACCCGCGGGTGAAGTACTGCGCATCAAACATCCTGATGGCACACAAGAAGCGTTTACGTACAACGCTTTTGGACAAGTACTCACTCATACCGACGGCAAGGGCCAGATCATCAGGTTGCAACGCAACGAGCGCGGCCTGCCAAGCTCGCGGCAAGACGCCAAAGGCCAGCGCATCCGTTACGAGTACGACAAGGCGATTCGGCTCACGGCGCTGGTCAACGAAAACAACGCCACGTACACCTTCGAATACGACGCCTCTGACCGCCTGATTGAAGAAAAACGCATCGTCAACCTGACGCGCCGGTTCAGCTACAACCTGGGTGGGCATCTGACGCGGTTGGATGAAATCGGATACGGGGACAGGGCAGAGCGGCCGCAGCGCAGCACTGAATTCGAGCGTGATGTGATTGGACGGTTGCTGGCCAAGGTCAACCTGGATGCTCGGCAGGATTACGTATATGACGATGCGGACCGGTTGCTCAGCATTCATCGGCTGCCTTCGAGCATTGGCAAAAAACTGGGTGTCGAGGAGGAAACTTTAGACTTCAGCTATGACCCGTTAGGCCGTTTGGTAAAAGAAACCACGCCGCAAGGTGCGCTGACATACGAATACGATCCGCTAAGCAACCTGACCACGCTGACCTTGCCGACTGGCCAACACCTGAATCACCTGTACTACGGCAGTGGTCACCTGCACCAACTCAACCTCGATGGAATGCTCATCAGCGACATGGAGCGCGATGATCTGCATCGCGAGGTCTATCGGTCCCAGGGCAAGCTAACCAGTTGCTTCGGTTACGACGCGATGGGCCGCAAGAGCTGGCAGTTTGCGTCGACGTTGCCGGCGGACAAGCTATCGCAGATCCAGAACCCAGGCATCAACACTTCGTTGCTGGTGGATCATGCGTACAACCCGATACATCGGCGCTACGAGTACGATCCTGCGGGAGAGCTGAGCCGCACGCTCGATAAGCTACGCGGTGAGATCAAGTACGAGTATGAAGCGAACGGCCAACTGCACAGCCGTGACACCGGCAAACTCGTCGATAGCGAAGAGTTCCGGTATGACGCTGCGGCCAACCGCCTGAACTTCAACACCAGCCAGTTTGATCAGGTGAAAGACAACCGCATCAAGCGCTGGCGCGATCAGGAATATACCTACGACGCCTGGGGCAACCTGATTGAGAAGCGGTCGGGCTTATCCAAGCTGCAGACGTTCACCTACGACTGCGAAGACCGGCTTTTGCGTGCGGAAACGTTGGTCAACAGCCAGGTGCACAGCATCGGCACGTACCGGTATGACAGTCTGGGCCGCCGCGTTGGCAAGATGTCCGAGATTGATGGCCAGACTGAGCACAAGCACTTTCTGTGGCAAGGCCTGCGGATGCTGCGTGAGGAAACGCCTTGGCAGAGCAGCCTCTATATTTACGAGCCAGGAAGCTATGCGCCCCTGGCGCGAGTGGACCAAAACGAAGGCGAAGAGGAGAAAAAGCTTTACTACTTCCACACCGATCAGATCGGCACGCCGCTTGAGATGACGAATGTCGACGGCCAGATCGTTTGGCAAGCGACATACAAGTCATGGGGCGAGGTCGAAACGCTTGCCGTGAATGAGGTTGAGCAGAACCTGCGGTTTCAGGGTCAGTATTTCGACGATGAGACGGGCCTGCACTACAACACGTTCAGGTATTACGATCCGGGTGTAGGGCGGTTCATCACACAAGATCCGATAGGGCTACTAGGGGGCATAAATCTTTATCAGTACGTACTAAGCCCGCTGGGCGAGGTAGACGTTTTGGGACTGTGTTCTACAAAGCTCGGTCAAGCGATGGGGCATAAAGTTGGTGATGATATGGCGAATCACCATCTGATCCCGGAGCAGTTAATGAAGGATAAACTCTACGCCGGTATGTTCTCCAAATTGAAAAGCATCGGTTTCAGAAACGACGGGCCGTCGAATGGCATGTTTCTACCTGACAATCCGTCGCTTGCAAAGATTCTCGATCTACCGGGCCATTGGACGAGTCATAAAGAATATACCGCAGCCATTCGCCCGGAATTAGATAAGCTAAACAAGCTGTTTGGACGGGGCGCATTAAGTGATACCCAGCTTGCGCTGGGTATTGGTAACATCCAACGAATAGCTCGGGAGGGCTTAGAGAACGGAAAATATGCGGTTGATGCAATCACAGGGGGATTAAAGTAGATGGGTCACAAATTTTACATAGTAGAATATGCAGGCGGTTCTAGTGGTTGCCCTATCTATTTGGCTGGGGAAGAGAATTGTGACTGGGAATGGGAAGCGTACGATCCGGAGCCGGACAAGTATGTGATTAAGAATAAGCATATTTTTCAGTGCACTGATTTAGATGATGTGGATTTGGATTTTGACTATATCGGATCACCGAGGCGCTTTGTTTCTCATAAGTTTATCGAGGTGTGTGATCTTCTAGGTGTTAAATATAGAGCAGTTCCTGTTGAAGTGCGTATGGCTCACGGTGGAAAGCCAAGTAAGGATTATTTCTTTTATCTGGCGGCAGAGTGGGCTGCATTGCTGGATGAGGAGAAGTCAGAGTTTTCATTAGAGAAAAATCTCACCACTGGAGAGGTTGCTGTCAATAAATTTTATCCTGGAGCACACTGTTATAACTGGATAAAAAAGTTTTCAGTTAGAAACGGTCTGGATAGGGATTTCTTCTGGTGCTCAGAATTAATGGAACATGCGTGTAGCCAAAGATTCGTTGATGAATCTATTAAAAAAGGGCTGAAGGGTCTTAACTTTATACCTATTGACGAGCATTTCATGTATGACCCTTGGAGTGAATTGGGGGGTTAGAGTCAAACTTAATATATTAACGACGCGTGTATGCATTCGTGATCAACTGCTCCGTTAGAAGGCAGCTCGTCACGAATGCGGTGAGTTGCTATTCGACTTAAACTGATCGAACTAGGCTCTTGCTGCCACTTTCCAGAATTCCAGAGCGTTGATGTTTTTTGGTTATTGGTGCAGAAGCGTCGATGAACCCTATTGAGCTTCTTGAGGCAGTACGTTATGACTGCACCGCATTGCTATACAGCTTACTTTTCATCAAGCAAGCTGCCTGATTCGGTAGTGATCGTCTAATCAGGGCCTTAGGATGTCCACCCCAAGTGACCAGAGTCGCGCAATTGCTAAACGTACTCTTCAAGTTCTCAAAGGTGAGCTAAAGGTTCAAGTCTACTACGACGACAATAGAGCATTGTCAGTTGAGTTCCTTACCACTCTTGATCCAGTGCATAAGGGTGTCAAGTCAATTGGGTCCATCGGTCTTTCTGAAATTTCGTTGCTTGATGCAGACGGCGACGAGTTTGGAACTCGTGTGGAATTAGGTGCTGCGGCACTAACCCCCGAAATCTATTGGGAGAACGCTGTCGCTTCAGCCGCTTTCTTCATTCAAAAGCGCAAAGAAGCTGTGATGCCTGGAGATGTTGTTCCAAACATATTTCAGGACTATCTGCCCGATCCTATTATGCCTCGCATCTATTTAACTGTGCCCTGCATTTGGAATGATTCTCACTTTCCAGAGTTAAGTTTTAAAAATTTAAAGATTAATTGGTTACAGTGCGTAGCGATTTATGAGGTTGAAAGAGTATTCATCGAAAAGTTTGGTGGTTATGCGTTTGATGACTTGCTTTCCGAGCAGGGGATTAATACCTTAAATACTCAAAGGCCGCTAGTAAGGTTTGATTGATCTCATGTGTTCAACTGTGTTTCTTACTAATGGGCTCTATGATGTCGTCGTTCGTTGGGATTAGATAAGATTGTGAAAATTTGCTCGTTTTGCTGAGTCTAAACGGCCAAACATCCTTATAAATAAAGTTGCTCATATCTGGTAGTAAGCGTTGGGTGCGAATTTATGCGTTCCGATGCTGTTTGTATGGGTTGAATATTTAGCTCGGCTGCTGTCGCCCGATCGTCCAGTCGGAATGTTAATGCCTTTATTCAAATATGCTGAATGTTTGATCTCTGAAGTTGGTGTAGATGTCCTTTACTTATTTTCAAGCGAGGGCGCTGGCTTAATGTTGTCATCGTTCCACTTAAGCTGACATATCGCAAAAGCGCTACACCTACATCACTCAATATCGCGAAACCGATTTCAACTTCGTCCAGCGTCTGCTGGAAGAAGAAGGGATGTTTTACTACTTAGGGCACACCGCCGAAGGCCACACCATGATCATCTGCGATGACTCCAGCATGCTGCAGCCGTTGCCGGAACAACCGCAGATCCGCTTCCACACCGCGTCCGTCACCGAGACCGCAGACTCCATCACTCAGTGGAGCGGCAACCGCCAGTTGCAGGCGGGCAAGATGGCAGTGCAGACCTTCGACTACCGTCAGTCCAACAACCGTCTGCCCGTCGGGATGAACAGCCTGAACAAACAGGGCGACGTCGAAACGTTCGAGATCTACGACTTCCCCGGCCAGTACACCCATGGCACTTACGACGAGGGCGAAACGCTGTTGCGCCTGCGCATGGAAGCCCTGGAAATACGCGGCAAGAAGTTCGAAGGCGCGAGCAACTGCCGTGCGATGAAGCCCGGTTATACCTTCGAGCTGGTGCAGCATTACGACCACGATCAGGGCTCGGCCGACGATCGCCAGTTCCTGCTGATGGGCGTCGAAAGCGAAGGCCACAACAATTACCTCAACGGCCATCAGGCGAGCTACTACAACACCTTCTCCTGCGTGCGCAAAAAGATTCCCTTCCGCCCGCAACTGTCCACGCCACGCCCGACCATCGCCGGGCCACAGACCGCTATCATCGTCGGCCCGCCGGGCGAAGAAATCTTCACCGACGAACTCGGCCGCGTAAAAGTCCAGTTCCACTGGGACCGCAACGGCAAGTACAACGACCACAGCTCCTGCTGGGTCCGCGTCGCCCAGTCCGGCGCCAGTGGCGGTTTCGGCAGCATCCAGATTCCGCGCGTGGGCGATGAAGTGGTTGTGGTTTTCCTGGACGGCAATCCCGACCGCCCGCTGATCATGGGCAGCGTCTACAACAGCAAGAACACCCCGCCATGGTCGTTGCCGGCGAACAAGACGAAGAGTGGTTTTCTGACACGTTCAATCAAGGGTAAAGGCTCGAATGCCAACTCCCTCATGTTTGAAGATAAGTCTGGCGCTGAGAAGGTCAGCCTGCACGCCGAACGGGATATGGAAACCGAGATCGAGGCGAATGAGATCTACAAAGTTGGCGGCAATCGTGAAATCAAGGTCGGGGGCACCCACACCGAAACGATCCACCTGCAGACAGCCATTAATGTTGAGGACGGGGCGTACGAACTCTCCGTCAAGAAGGGTGAAGTGAAAATCACCGCCACCACCTCTATCACGCTGCAAGTGGGCGCCAGCTCCCTGACCATGAAGTCCGACGGCACCATCACGTTGTCCGGCAACGTCGTGGACATCGAAGGCAAATCGATCATCAACCTGAACAAGTAGCAGACGGACAAGGAACGCCCCATGCGCACCAGTATGTATGACCGGATTTCAGAGAAACGCATTGCGGAAGAACAACGCCTGGAAGCTGAACGCCTGGAACAAGAGCGAATAGCCAACCTGATTCCGAAACCCCACGAGCGTTTTCAGACCAACGAATTGAGCTTCGTGCGGCCGGAGAGTTTAAAGGACAAGACCTTTCACGTATTCACCTTGACGGATCTTGGGCCGAGCCCATTCTCGCTGGTGATTGGCCGCTCGGTCGTTGCAGCTGATACCGATTTAGAAACGGTAGCGCAGCAACTGCTGGCTGAGCTGAGCTGAGTAAAACCCTCGCTCACCTGGACTGGGTCGAGCCGCTTTTCCCCACAACGGCCGCAGGCGTCGACGCTAGACAAGTTGAATTCAGATGGCGGCAGCAGGGACAGCCTGTTCACCAATTGCAGCTGATCTTCCTGCACCGTGATGAGCATGAACAACCGTTGCTGATGCAGATCACCGGGACCAGTAATAACCCAGGCGGGATGACGCCAGCCGAGCGTGAGGCATTTGCTTCCGTCGTCGAAACCCTCGGATTACGAATGCCGCCAAACCCTGGTGACGAGCGGAGTGGAGAGGCCGCTGCGGTATGAGTGCGGCCGCCCGAGTCGGAGACCCGATTGAGCACACGTCGGCCTTGGAAGGTTTGCTCCTGGGGTTAGCCGTCGGCGCTGCGGCAGTGGTGGTCGGGTTGGCAGCGGGCTTCACCATCCTTGCCACGGGTGGGTTGGCAGCGGTGGCCGCCGTTGGCGCGGTCATGGCGTTGTCGGCGGGATTTGGAGAACTGATTGGCAGTTTGTCTTGGTGCACCAACAAGGCCGGACACATATTCAAAGGATCAGGAAACGTCTTCACCAACGGAAAACCCGCAGCACGAGCTCATGTTGATACTGCAACGTGTGACAAACATGGCTCGGTGCCGCAAGTTATTGCGGAAGGTAGCCGCACGGTTCACATAAACGGTCAACCTGCCGCTTGGGTGGGGGATCGCACCGTTTGTGACGGGAAAATCAGTGCTGGCTCTGGCAACGTCAACATCGGTGGCCCGACCGAACAGCCTGACGACATTAACCCTGAGGTTGAGCCATGGCTTCACTGGTTGGTCGGCGGGATCGGGTTCGGTAGCGCTGTGGTCCTAACGTCGCCCCTCGTAGCGATCACTGCATTTATAGACGGTGCGGTACTCGGGGGTATTGGCAGTATCTTAAGTGGCCGATGGTTCGGGGAAGACTCGAATGAGCAGAAGGTCATGGCGTTCAGCGGGGCGCTTTTGGGAGGCTGGTTTGGCGCGCGGTATGAGGTGCAAACTCGGAGTATTGGATCGAATTTAGCCAATATCAAGGTCGTGCCTAGGACGCCGAAGGCTTCTTTTGGGAAGGCGACGTCAGATGATTATCGAGCTACCTTTTTCGAAGCCAATCCTGAGTCAAAGGGTAAGGTGGTTGTCCATCATGCTGTGGAGCAGCAGGTCCAAAAGCGGTACCCTGATTTAGTGAAAACCGAGGAACTCCACTTCCTTGAAAATCTTCGCGGAATACCTAAAGAAAAAAATTCAGAGCTGCATTTGAGTACAATACGAAAAGAGTGGAACAGGTTTTATAGGGAAAATGTTTCGCCTACGAAGCAGCAATTGTTAGATAAGGCAACTGAGATCGATAACATGATTGGCGCTCAATTTTATCCGCCAATACGATAAATAGGAATTAATATGTTTTATTTTGTTGAGCCTGAGGTTGCTGGTGGATTGGGTGAAGGTACTATCGTCGATACCAATTCTCATCCTCCGGTAGTTAGCAGTCTTGAATACCGCTTTGAAGGATGGCTTGGCGATAATCTGTTGGAAAGCTTCCCCTGCTTCATCATTACCGAGTCCCTTGCTAAAACACTTTTAGAGTCAAAGCTAACAGGCACTACGTTTGCGCCAGTGTCCGTAACTAAATCAGAAGAATTTGTAGAGCTGCATCCACATGTCTCTCTTCCGAAGTTTCTTTGGCTCAAAGTGGAAGGTAGTGCTGGAATCGATGATTTCGGTCTGTCGGTCGACCACCGCCTTATTGTATCGCAGGCAGCGTTGGATGTTCTAAGGACTGCTCAACTTGATAATGCAGATATTGAAAAGTATCGATGATTCCGCGGCGTGCGGTCTCAGCAAGACTTACTATTTCTTTTTCAGTAGTGAGGAGAAGTAAATTCAAGTATTGTGGCGCGACTTTAGAGTTAGTGGCTATATAGAAGTCACGAACTGTAGAGTTAGTGGCTATGTAGAAGTTGCGAACTATAGAGTTATGGTTCTGTGGATCTTGTCTCCTAGTGTAGAACCGCTGGGAAACCATCGACGGTCAGCCGCGTGTGGTCGAGCACTGGACCAGCGATGGCGAGCACTTTCATTTCCGCTACGACTTCAAGAATAGAACTTCTTGGGCGGTGGACGTCCTCGGCCGAGAGCTTGAAGTGCACTAAAACGAGGACCGCCTTGTCACCGCCAGCCGCGATTATGGCGGCGAACGCTACGCCATGGACCTGGACGATGCCGGCAACCTGACCGGCATCACGCTACCCGATGGCAATCAGCTGGCGTTCAAGTACGACGACTTCTCCCGCCTGATCGGAGAGACCGATCCGCTGGGCCGCAAGATCCGCTACAAACACCACCTCGGTACGACGCTGGTTACCGAACCAGCTTTCCCGACGGCAGTGTCTGGAAAGCCCGATACGACGATAAAGGCAACCTGATCGCTGAAGTTGATGCACTCGGGCACAAGACCGAGTACCTCAACAGCGACGACGGCTTGCCACACACCATCATCGACGCTACACACAAATCCAAATACCTGTGGTGGAACGAGCTGGCGCAGGTAGAGCGCTTTCAAGATTGCTCGGGCAAAAACACCTTCTACACCTACGACGATCGGTCTCATCTGGTTGCCGTCACCGATGCGCTGAATCAGACGACAAGACTTGAGCGCAAACCCGACGGTGAAGTGGTGCGCATTGAGCACCCGGATGGAACGTCCGAATCGTTTACCTACAACGCATTGGGTCAGGTGCTCACGCACACCGATGGCAAGGGTCAGAATACGCGTCTGCTGCGCACGGCGCGCGGACTGCCTGCCAGCCGCCAAGACGCCAAGGGCCAGCGAATTAGTTACGAGTATGACAAGGCGATTCGCCTGACTGCGCTTGTCAACGAGAACAATGCGAGTTACGAGTTTGCCTACGATGCTTCAGATCGTCTGATCGAAGCAAAGCGCATCGACAACCTTACGCGTCGGTTCAGCTACAACCATGGCGGGCATCTGACGCGGGTTGATGAAGTCGGCTACGGGGACAGGGCAGAGCTGCCGCAGCGCAGTACGGAATTTGAGCGTGATGTGATTGGCCGATTGCTGGTTAAGGCCAATCAGGATACGCGGCTAGATTACGGCTATGACGAAGGTGATCGGCTTCTATCTATTTTGCGTCTGCGTACAGCGACCGGTAAAAAGCTGAGCGTTGCGGAAGAGATCCTCTACTTCAGTTATGACCTGCTAGGTTGTTTGGTTAAGGAAACCACACCCCAAGGCGCGCTGGCCTACGAATACGATCCGCTGAGCAACCTGACCACGCTGACCTTGCCGACTGGCCAACATCTCAATCACCTGTACTACGGCAGCGGGCACCTGCACCAACTGAACCTCGACGGTTTGCTCATCAGCGACATGGAGCGAGATGATCTGCATCGCGAGGTTTACCGCACGCAATGCAAACTGACCAGTTGTTTTGGTTACGACGCGATGGGACGTAAGAGCTGGTAGTTGGCATCAACCATCCCGGCTGAAAAGCTGTCGCAGATCCAGAACTCAGGCATCAACACCTCGTTGCTAGTAGATCATGCGTACAACCTGATTCATCGGCGATATGAATACGATCCGGCAGGCGAACTGACCCGCACGCTCGATAAACTGCGCGGAGAGATCAAGTACGAATACGAAGCTAATGGTCAGCTTCATAGCCGTGACACGGGCCGCTTGGTTGATAGCGAGGAGTTTCGATACGACGCTGCGGCCACCGGCTGAACTTCAATACCAGCCAATTCGATCAGGTCAAAGACAACCGCATCAAGCAATGGCGTGATCAGGAATATACCTATGATGCCTGGGGCAACCTGATCGAGAAGCGGTCGGGCTTATCCAAGCTGCAGACGTTCACCTACGACTGCGAAAACCGGCTCGTGCGTGCGGAGACGATGGTTAATAGCCAAGTGCACAGCGTCGGTACTTACCGGTATGACAGCTTGGGTCGTCGGGTTGGCAAGACGTCCGAGATTGATGGCCAGACTGAGCACAAGCACTTTCTCTGGCAAGGCCTGCGGATGCTGCGTGAGGAAACGCCTTGGCAGAGCAGCCTCTATATCTACGAGCCAGGAAGCTATGCGCCACTTGCCCGGGTTGACCAGAGCGAAGGTGAGGCAGAGCAGACGCTTTACTACTTCCATGCCGACCAGATTGGCACGCCGCTCGAGATGACGGATGTCGACGGCCAGATCGTCTGGCAGGCGACGTACAAAGCCTGGGGTGAAGTTGAATCATTAGTCGTGAGTGAGGTTGAGCAGAAACTGCGTTTCCAAGGCCAGTACTTTGACGACGAAACGGGGCTGCACTACAACACTTTCCGATACTACGACCCGGAGGTGGGACGGTTTATTACCCAGGATCTGATTGGGTTGTTGGGTGGGGATAATCTTTATGCTTACGCTCCGAATACTAATGGGTGGGTTGGTCCTTGGGGCTGGGTATGCAATCGCCCCGGCGGATACAAGACCGGGGACGTAGACACTCATGGTAATTTGTCGCCAGGCGTCAACCGCGCAAGCGGTCACAAAAATGTATTTGATGATCAGCGAGTTCAATATCACCACTTTATTCAGGATGCCTGGGCGAAAAAGAATATAGCTGGTTACAGTACTAATAAAGCTCCGGCGATTTTGTTGAAAAGCTCATCAGGCGAGTCACATGCTACTGTATCGGCGCTCCAAGCAGTTAGGCGCAGAGCTGGTGGGTTTGGAGGGTCAATCAAAAATGAATTTGGAGTAGCATACAGGGAGCTGTTGGACGCGGGAGTAAGTCCTGATGCCGCGAATAAAGTTGCAAGCAGGTCGTATAAATATTTTGACTCATTAGGAGCCTTCGAGTGATTGCGTATACTGAAACGAATCCGCCTGCTTCAGACGATAATATTACCGTCGCTTGTGGTCAGTTGAATATTGATAAGAGTGATTGGCTCGTTGAGTTTTGGAAGGTTCACGATGGCGCAATGCTTAATGACCGTGTGCTGATATATTCAACTGCGCACATAGCAGAGCGTAACGAAACTTACCAGATAAATATGAATTTTCCTGATCATGTTCTAGTAGGAGATGACTCTGGAGGAGGTTTGATCCTGATTCCAAAAGTCGGTTTGAGTGAGTTCTATTTTATAGATTCTGGCGATCCGTTTATTGACGATGCTGAAATATATCACTCTATGGAAAGCTTGGTCGAGAATGTTATTGAAGGAGAGGATTCTGACTATGATCCGGATATAGGAGATATTGTGTCTATTTCCAAAGTCAAGGCTAAGCCATCTGAAGTTTTGGGGGTTAAGAAAGGGCTTGGCCTAGACTTTTCAATAAAGATAGTAGCTGAAAGATTGGACATCGAAAATTCTATGCTACTTCAAGGTGTTAATGTTAGTAAGTATAGAAAAGTGTTGGCCGAGTATGGTCATTTAATTAGCTTTGTAAGTTAAAGCAGGTGTGGTGTTCTTTAATAGCTTCCTTTTCTATGATGCTCGCCCTATTGCTGTCGGGCTTCCAGGTGTCCGCACTGAGGAAATTGTCTACACTAAACGTCCGCCCGCCGAAACCAGAGAATTGAGGAATGTGTTTGATCGCAAGGTGCGCCCCGATTATTTAAAATCACTGTCTGAGAATCCTGAGAATATCCAGCACCTGAAAAACGCCGGCATTCATGACTCTGGTATTTCGCGAATGCAACAGGGCAAACTGCCTAGCCGTGACTGGCAAGTCCACCATGATCTACCTCTGGATGACGGTGGGACAAATAGCTTTAATAACCTGACACTCATTAAGAACGATCCCTATCATAAAGTTATTACTAATTACCAAAACACCGTGACCCGCAGCATGAAGCCCGGTGATAGTCAAACGTTGGACTGGCCAATCATTGATCTTGATGTCTACCCTCCGCCCTTACTCTAGAGGTTTGCATGGAAAACTTGGAAGAAAAGATAGCATATGTAAAAAAGACGTATGAGGTGGACGGATTTTTCTTTAATGAAGGTGCGCGCGAGCATGAAATCAAGTCGTTTGTCAGGTCTAGCGAGATAGAGCTGGGGTTCAGCCCTCCGAGTGATTACCTTGAGATTCTAAAAAGATTTAATGGTCTAGTAGTTGAAGGGGTTTTTCTCTATTCAACAAAACCAAAAAAACTTGTCGGCGGTAATGGATACTCTCTGGCCTTCATCGAAATGAATAAGTTATCGCGAGAACTTGAATGGATGGATCAATATGTTTTGTTTGGAGACAGCGATCAGGACGCTTACGTTTTAGACCTTGCTGAGGGACGCTACCAAGTTAGAGATAAGCAAGCGTTTGATAACGTATATGAAGAATTTGATAGTTTTTCGAGCCTGCTCGAATATATGGTGGAATTGATGGTAAGTCGTGTATAAGTCGAAGTGCGCCCTAGCTGACGTCGTCATTCCAAGGGCTGCGTCCGGGCCATCCTCCAGCCACGCAAGCCCGCCGTATCCGCCCGACAATCTAGAGACCTGAATGAATCAGGAATCTGATGCATTGATCAGTAGGCTGCTAACGAAACTCGATACGTCCTCTGCAACTAAACTGACTATGCCCTTGAGAAACCTTTTGTGGGCGACCATCACGGCCGGAGAAACATATCCTTGGCGTTTCTGGGGCAGTCCTTTTACATCTTGAACACGCGATCCGAGAATTGCTACGTGGTAGGCAGAAAGGACGGGCGGGAGGCGTCGTGCTAGCCCTCTAGCGGCTTCAGCAGTAGACCGCAGGCTTGAGGTGCCGGCTTCGGCTCTTTCTCAGTGAGTGTATCGTCCGACTAATGACGCTCAAATAAGCAGTAGGGAATACCTGATGTTTGACACAGATCCACACCGTTTCATGTCCATCATCTTCAGCACTTGGCTGTTGTTCACGATGCAAGCGGTGGTTTCTGCAGGTATTTTGCCCAGCCTTTTATTTTTCCCAATGTGCGCGGCGGAGGTGTGGTTGAGTTGGTGGTGTTTCGATTGCGCTTACCGCACCGAACAATTCACACGATATGCCAATCTCAGACTTTTTCTGAATCTTGGCTTTGCACCAGGTTTTACATTTCTTCTGGTATTGATCGCCGCCTATAAGCAATTGAGATTAGGACCACTCACATCACTTTCATTGGCGTGCATTCCACTGCTCATCGCATTCGTCATTTACCTGGCGCTGGATAGGTGGAGAAGTCGAACGACCGTACTGGTTGCCCGGGGAAATCGGGTCGAGGTGACCGCGCCTCCGTTCCAGAACCAGTCCTTGCAGGGCGGAATAGGGGCTGCGCTTTCGACCGTGATCTACCCTATGGTCCATTCCTACGACTCTCCCGCTTTATTGCTTGCCTGTATCTTTTTCGCAATCTCACTGTTCATGCTCTTTTATCATCGGGTCAGTATTTCGTCTCTTCGCAGTTTGAAAGAGCAGGAAATCAAGGAGCGGGTGAGCTATACATTCATGGAGGTGGAGGGGATACGCGCACGGCGTGCTGCCTCATTCATAGGCCGCTGGTCATGATGGTTCTGTGTATCCGCATCGAAAAAAAAATCGTTAGAGTGGGTATGGGAAGATTAGGCCGCCGCGCGATGTGCGATAGGTACACACACCGGTACCACATGCAAGGAGCTAGCGTCTAAATGTCCACTATCTACGATCCCGATGCGCGAACGGTCAACTCGCTGACACGGACGCTTTTCATAGTTGCCATTGGCTTGGGTGCCGTTGGTCTCTTGCGCTCAGCCACAGACGGATGGGTGTACGGGCTGCTGTTTTTCCTGCTCTCAGGTTACACGCTGTACATGAGATATTGGTGTGAGCGTTATACGACATTCGCCCTGAGTTACTTCACTTTGATGATTTTTTTCTTGGCCCTTTCCCCCGCGTGGGTCAGTTACACCGTGGTCACGGATGACTTGGGAGGTTCTCCGACTGAGGGACGTATAACCGCCGGGTTGATATTGGGTTTCATCGCGACGCTGTATGCTGGCCTTTACCTAACGCCTCCTCGAGGGTTCGCGTTCGACGTATCCGACAACAGGGTTTCATTTTCCGTATCTTCCACATCCGCGGGAGCGGAAGGGTTGATTGCCGGTGTTGGGACCTTAGCCGCAGGTGCAGTGATTAAATCAGTCACTCCGTTCACCACGGGCATTTTGATCATTCTGATTTTCCTGTTTGCCACCGTTTGCATGCTGATCCACGCTCGCGACCGTATCAGGGGGTTACGCACACTGCGCAAGAGAGAAAAGAACAGGCTCACGCCTTACACGTTCATGCAGATTGATGAAATACGCGAAGCACGCAGCCGCTGGTGGCTGGGCAGGCTGTTCAACTGGCTTGCTTCCAGGCGCCGCTAGTCAGGCGTCAGCCTGGCCAGTCACACTCGATGCCCAATGGACGTCGGAACCCGGCGCGCCTTGCCTCGATTGGGCTCCGGCTGGCCCATCCAGCCAATTCACTCCCAGACGAGAACCATCACCCCCCAACAACCCCCTCCAACCCCTCATGCCCCTGCACAATCAACCCCCTGACCAACTCCTCAAATTCCCCCTCCGTCCCAGCCTGCCGCACCTCAAACCGCGCATTCCAGCGCACCACACACCGCTCCACCAACCCCGCAACCTCATCCACGCGAACCTGCGCCCGATACCCATCCACCGGCAACGGCGACTCCTCAAACACATAAGCCAACCGCCTAACCCCATCATCAAACTCAATCAACCGCTCCCGCAACACGCCACCGTCCGCAAGCGCCAGCCGCCTGATCGCACCCACCCGCAAATCCCCAGACTCACCCTCAAAGACGACTCTTCAAAATCGCCGGATGCCAGTCCGCAATCCCGCCAAAGTCCCGCAGCACCTTCCACGCCTTATCTGCACTGCACGGCAAACCGGCGCTGTACTCAACTAGAACCATCACGTCTTACTCCAAAAATAACCAACGCTACGACTCAAAAAGCGCTCAATACCCAGCCGCTGTAGCCCGGCACGCAAGCCCCGAAGCCAAAACCCCAAGACCTGCGTCCATAAAATTCACCGCAGTAAAAAACTACCCCTCAAACTGGTGATAAACCTTGGCAATCACCTTCCAGTCCCCATCGATCTTGATCAACGTCAGGTAGTCGTTGTAATCCGCGCCAATCGCGTCCTTCTCCATATCCACTCGCACCACGGCCGTGGTCGGTGTAATCGCCAACACATCCAGACGCGTCGTGATGTCCGCCGCTTTACCGTTGCTCTCAACAAAGTCATACAAGTTGCTGATCGGCCCACCCAGCAGTTGGCCGTTGGTAAAACCGTACATCACCGCCTCTTCATGAAAGGCCTGTTTGATCGTCGCAACGCTGCCTTCGCGCAGACCCTCAACGTAGCGGCTGGCGGTGTCGATGACGGCGTTGTAGTCGTGGGTGGGAACGGCTTTGATGTTCTTGCTCATGTTTATAACTCCAGGGTTTGAGTTAGGAAGGCGATAGCCTCAATGACCAACAGCTGCGCAATCACCAGTCCTGTCGGGTAGGTGAAATGATCAGGTCGTTGACGGTGACGTTGGCCGGCTGATTCAGCGCGTAGATCACGGCGCGGCTGATGTCTTCCGGCGCGATGGCGATTTCGTTCAGCGCTTGTGCGGCTTTGCGCCCGGCGGGGTCGGTGACTTTGTCTGCCCAGCCGGTGTTGATCACGCCGGGGCTGACGGTGTTGACGCGGATGCCGTGGTGCACGCCCAGTTCTTTGCGCATGGATTCGGTCATGGCCTGCACGAAGAATTTGGTCGCGCTGTAGACGCCGGCGCCGGGGCCGACTTGATGACCGGCCACCGAATCCATGTTGAGGATCTGCCCGGCTTTCTGTTCGAGCATGAAGGGCAGGGCGGCGGCGATGGTGTTCAGGTAGCCCTTGATGTTGACGTCGATCATGGCGTTCCAGTCCTGGGTCACGAGATCGACCCAGTGGGAGAACAGCATCAGGCCGGCGTTGTTGACGAGGATGTCGACCGAGCCGTAGGTGTCTTTGGTGAACTGCGCCAGGGCGCGGGTCTGTTCAGCGTCGGTGACGTCGGTGACAAAGCTGGACGCCTCAAAGCCCGCCGCGCGGAGTTCACTGACAAGGGCTGCGAGGCCTTTCTCATCCAGCGCAGCAGCCACAACGTTGACCCCTTGAGCGGCCAATGCTTTGGCCGTCGCGGCGCCGATCCCTGATGACGCCCCGGTGACAATGGCGGTTTTCTTGTCCAGATAATTCATCTTCATGTTTCCTCAAATTCAAGGCGTGCGGGCAGCGTCGGCTTTCCTGGGAAAGCCTTGCCGTTCAGCCGTTATTGAATGCGGTGCTTGAAAGCGGTGCGGTTGCCAGCGCTGTTAGTAAGTGCCCAGCGGCCAGTCGGTGTAGCCCTTGGCGCCGCCGCCGTAATAGGTTTCGCGCGGGGCGATGGTCAGTTCGGCGCCTTGGCGCAGACGTGCAACCAGGTCCGGGTTGGAGATGAACAGGCGGCCGAACGCGACGGCGTCGATCTTGCCCTGGGCGCGGCGCTGGGCGGCCATGTCCAGGTCGTAGTTGTTGTTGCCAATGAACGGGCCGTTGAACTGGGCGCTCAGGGCATCCATGTCGACGCCTTCCGGCACGTCGCGGGAGGTGGCGGTCGCGCCTTCGACGAAGTGCAGGTACGCCAGGTCGAAGCGGTTCAACTGCTGAATCAGGTAACCGTGCAACGCCATCACGTTGCTGTCCGGCGGCGTGTTGCCCGCATCCGGCGTGACCGGCGAGAGGCGAATACCCACGCGGTCATCGCCCCAGATATCGACGATGGCCTGGGTAACTTCCAGCGTCAGCCGGGCACGGTTTTCAATCGAGCCACCGTATCGATCGGTGCGCTGGTTGGTGGAGTCGCGCAGGAACTGGTCGAGCAGGTAGCTGTTGGCCGAGTGAACCTCAACACCGTCAAATCCTGCGCGCTTGGCGTTCTCGGCAGCGAGTTTGTACTGCTCGATAATGCCGGGGATTTCGTCGGTTTCCAGCGCCCGGGGCATCGACACCGGGACGAAGCCGTTGGCCGTGTACGTGTTGCCCTCGGCCTGAATCGCGGACGGCGCGACCGGGGCTTCGCCGTTGGGCTGCAGGTCGACGCTTGAGAACCGCCCCACATGCCAGAGCTGGCTGACGATCTTGCCGCCTGCCGCGTGCACGGCGTCGGTGACTTTGCGCCAGCCGGCGACCTGCGTTTCGCTCCAGATCCCGGGCGTCGCCGCATAGCCGCGTCCCTGGGCCGAGATGTTGGTGGCTTCGGCCACGATCAACCCGGCGGTGGCGCGCTGGGCGTAATAGGTGGCGTGCAGTTCACCGGGCACGCCGTCGTCTTCGTATCGGCTGCGGGTGACGGGGGCCATGACGATGCGGTTGGCCATTTCGATGGCGCCCATGCGGACGGGGGAAAACAAGTCGGTGCTGTTACTGACATCACTCATTGATAATTACTCGCATATTTGACCGGTCGTCTACTAATCTTTGAAAAAAAAGCGCCTGCTACCGCAGCAGGCGTTGGGTCAGGCGCATGGCCGTGTCGAAAGGGGTGGTGGACTTGTTCACCTTCACCAGAAGGGAAGCGCCCAACCACAGTTGATACAGGGTTTCGGCGAAGGCTTCGCTGCCTTCTTCGATGTGCAGGCTGCCGTCTGCCACGGCCATGTCGACGCAGGCGGTGATGCGCTTGATGATCTGCGCCGTGCCGGCCTCCAGCACCCTGCGCATGTCCTCGGACAAGTCGCAGACTTCCGGGCCCAGCTTGACCACCAGGCATTTGCCTTCTGGGTGATCGGTGCCCTGGGTCTCGATCCAGTAATCGAAGTAGGCCAGCAGCTTTTCGACGCCGGTGCCTGATCGCGTCATGACGGTGTCGACACGGCCGAGGTACTCGGAGAAGTACTCATCGAGCAACGCAGCGCCGAACTCTTCCTTCGATTTGAAGTAATAGTAAAACGAGCCCTTGGGCACGCCCGCCGCGCTCACCACTTCTGCCAGGCCCACGGCGGTGTAGCCTTTGTGGGTCATCAGCGACTTGGCGACGTCGATGATGTGTTGGCGCATTTCCACGTTGGGTTTCTTCATAATGCGCAGCACCTTAAGACAAAACCGACCGGTCGTCTACAAGGGGACAGATGCGTGCGATGAACGGCGCTTACATCAACCGCATCCCCATCTCAAACGCCCGCGTCTCGAAGCCGAGCTCTTCATACAGCCGCCGCGCGTGGGTGTTGAAGCCCCACACCGTCAGCCGAATATCCTGGGCACCGCGTTCCAGCGCCCATGCTTTCACGTGCTCAATCAACCCACGGCCCAAGCCTTTTCCCCAAAAAATCTGGGCCACGCACACCGAGCCAATCCGCGCGAATTCCATCGGCTGCATCAACGGCCCACCCGCTGAAAACATCCCCGCGCTGACAAATCCCGCCGGCTGATCCCCGACGAATGCGAGGAAAATCACCTGCTCCGGGTTGTTCAGAAAGCTCATCCAGTGAGGGGCATCGCGGGTGTAATCCAGGGTTTCATCCTTGTAAATATCGGGACGCTCAGCGTGGTGAATGGCGTTGAGCAACTGCCCTAGTTCGCAGATCGCCGCCACATCCTCGGCCGTTGCTTTTCGATAACTGATCACTTCATCCATTGCGCGTCGCTCCTTGTACAACCGTTGCGGAAGATCGGCTCTTGTACCCGTCGCCCATCAACTCCACAACCCAGTCGATGAACACCCGCAGCTTGATGCTGATGTGCCGGTTGGGCGGGAAGGCCACGTACATCGGCATCGACTCCAGCTGCCAGTCCTCGAACAGCGCCACCAACTCACCGCTGTGCACGGACGGCTGGGCCATGTACTGCGGCAGCCAGAGGGCGCCCATGCCGGCGAGACCTGCCGCAAGGTAGGCGTTGCCGTCGTCCACCGAGAGCAAGTAGCGGCTCTGCACCTGAACCCTCTCGCCGTCCCGCTGCAGCACCATCGGGAACAGCTGCCCGGTGCGCGCCCAGCGGTAGCCGACGATGCGGTGCTGCGGGTCTTCGAGGTCACGGGGATGAGTCGGCGTGCCCGCGCGCTGCAGATAGGCAGGCGACGCGTAGACGCCCAGCTTCAGGTCGGTGATGTGCCGCGCCATCAGCGATTGGTCGGTGAGTTCGCCGCCGCGCACCACGCAGTCGACGTTCTCGCCGATGAGGTCGATCATCCGGTCGCTCACGCCCAGGTCGATCTGGATGTCGGGATAGCGGGCGTTGAAGTCTGGCAGCGCCGGGATCAGCACCATGCGTGCGAACGGGCTGGGCACGTCGACACGCAAACGCCCTCGGGGCGCGGAGGAGGCAGCGGAGAGACCGGTTTCAGCGTCGTCCAGGTCCGCCAGCACGCGCAGCGCACGTTCGTAGAACACCGCGCCGTCGGCCGTGACGTTGACCTTGCGCGTAGTGCGGTTGAGCAGCTTGACCCGCAACCGCGCTTCGAGCTGTTGCACCAGTTGCGTCACCGTGGTCTTGCTCATGTGCAACGTGCCAGCGGCCTTGGTGAAACTGCCAGTTTCCACCACTCGAACGAACGCCTGCATCGCGTCGAAACGGTCCATCGCGCCACCTGATTGTTTGGTCAATCCAAACAGTCTTGATCAAGGCTGCTGGTTTATCCAGCGAATCCGTCGCCCTACAGTCTGCCCATCGAAACCACGGAGCATCCCGCTCCGCTGAAGGAGAAGACCCATGACTGTTCGTGACGTTGTATTCCCGCCCGGCCGCCACGCATTGTACGAGCGCAATCGCTACTCGCCGGCGATCAAATCCGCCGGCTTGCTGTTTGTCTCGGGCCAAGTGGGCAGCCGCGAAGATGGCTCGCCCGAACCCGATCTGCGCGCCCAGGTCCGCTTGGCGTTCACCAATCTCAACGCCATTCTCAATGCCGCCGGCTGCACCTTCGATGACGTGATTGACGTCACCGTGTTCATGGTCGATCCGCAGTCGACCTTCGAAAAGGCCTGGGAAGTGGTGCCGGAGTTCTGGGGCGAAGCGCCGCACCCGACCATCACCGCCGTCGGCGTGACCTGGCTGTATGGCTTTGATTTCGAGATCAAGGTCATCGCCAAGCTGCCTTAGCACCCGATGCTCAAACCGGCGGCCACAACTCAACGCAGTTGAAATCCGCGCCACAGCCCGACAGACTCACGGCCCGTTTCGGCAGGTCGTGCCGGGCGGTGGCGAGATAAGGGGCGGCAACGTTGAACGAACACACATTGTCCAGGCGCCTGGAGCGGGTGGCGGCGCTGGTGCCGGCCGACGCGCGACTGGCCGACATCGGTTCCGATCACGCGTACCTGCCGGTGGCGTTGATGCGCCGAGGGCTCATTGCGATGGCCGTGGCGGGGGAGGTGGCGACGACGCCGTTCAGGGCGGCCGAACGCACGGTGCGCGAGAACGGTTTCGAGGAGCAGATCCGCGTGCGTCTGGCCGATGGCCTGGCGGCGATTGAAGCGGAGGACGGCATTACCGCGATCAGCCTCTGCGGCATGGGTGGCGAGACGATTCGCGACATCTTTGAGGCTGGCAAAGCGCGGCTCAATGGAAGGGAACAACTGATTCTGCAGCCCAACGGCGGCGAGCCTGAACTGCGCCGGTGGTTGATGGACAACGGTTATCGCATCGTCCATGAGGACGTGCTGCGGGAGAACCGCTTCGACTACGAAATCATCGTCGCCGAACGCAGCGGGCCGGTGGTGTACAGCCCTGAAGCGCTGTACTTCGGCCCGCTGTTGATGGCGGCGCGCAGTCCGGCGTTTCTCGACAAGTGGCGGCGCCTGCTGCGTTACAGGCAGCGCACGTTGGCCAACTTGCAACGTGCGCGGCAGGCGGTGCCGGAAGACAAGCTTCGCGACACCGCGCAGCAAGTGCGCTGGATCACCGAATTGCTTGGCTGAACGTGCGCGGTCTCAGCCCTCCTGTTTCAGGTCACGGACCCAAGGCCCGGAACCTGAAACTTCGTCTCACAGCTCCTTCTTCATGTGCTTCTCGATCTGCTCCAGGGACTTGCCCTTGGTTTCCGGCAGGCACAGGAACACGAAGATCAGCGAGCCGATGTTGATGGCCGCAAACACGAAGAAGGTCGGGTTGCCGATCGTGTCCACCGCGATCGGGAACAGGAACGCGACGGTCGCGTTGAACAGCCACTGCATCGACACCGCGGTGCCGGTCAGCAAACCACGGACCTGCATCGGGAACAGCTCGGACATCAGCAGCCAGTACACCGGCGAGATGCACATCTGCATGAACAGCAGGAACACCAGAATGCACGCCAGCGCGGCATAGCTCTGGGTCAGGTTCTGCGGCATGAACATCAGCACGCAACCCAGCGCCGCCTGCATCATGATCACGATGACCAGACCGGTCATCAGCAAGTGCCGACGCCCGTAACGGCCGATGGCCCAGATCCCCAGCAATGTCGCGATGACCGAGACGATGCCGTTGCCGATGGTCGCGGTCAGTGCAGCGTTGGTGCCCATGCCGGTGTGTTTGAGGATGATGGGCGTGTAGTACATGAACGCGTTGACGCCGGTGAACTGCGCGGTAAAGCCCAGCCCGACACCGATCAGCAACAGCTTCAACACCCACGGCTGACGCAGCAACTCGCGAGCGGCGACGCGCTTGTGGGCTTCTTTCTCCTGGGTTTTCATTTCCTCGACTTCGCGCTTGGCGGTGTCTTTGGTGTCACGCAGTTGTTCGAGCACCTGCTGCGCTTCATCAAAACGACCTTTGGAGGCCAGCCAGCGCGGCGACGGCGGCACGAAGAACGTACCGATCAGCAGCAAAACGCCCGGGACCATGGCGATGGCCAGCATGTAGCGCCAGATGCCGGGGGTGTGCAGCAGCGCGGCGAGCACGGCGCTCAGCACGTAGGCCAGCAACTGGCCGCTGACGATCATCAGCTCGTTGCGGCTGACCAGTCGCGCGCGGCGCGAGGGCCCGGCGATTTCGGCGATGAACACCGGCACTGTGGCCGAACCACCGCCAACGGCGATGCCCAGCAGAAAGCGCGCGGCGACCATGAACGGCACCGACGGCGCAGTGGCTGTACCGAGGGCGCCGACGATGAACAACAGCGACAGCATGCGCAGGGTCACGCGTCGGCCAAAACGGTCGGACAGGTAACCGCTGGCCAGCGAGCCGAAGGCAGCGCCGACGATCAGCGATGCAGTGATCAGCCCTTCGCTGACGGGGTTCAGGCCAAGACCGCCCTGATCGAGCGGCAAGGTCATGAAGGGCAGAGCGCCCGCGATGATGCCCGTGTCGTAACCGAAAGCGAGTGCGCCCATGGTGGCGACAAGGACCGAGATGAAGATCAGACGACGCGGCGAAGTGCGCTGCTCGTCTGGTTGGCCTATGGCGGCGGATGGGATGCTGGAAGACATGGAAACCTAAACCTCTCGTGGAACTGGCGTTGTGCCGGTTCGCTGACGTCGTGCTTAGGGGCATGCCGGGCCTGTGAGTTCCGTGAGAGGGCGAAAAAACCTGACCGATCAGTCGTGAGCGAGAGCGCCAGCCTGGAGCATCTCGCCGACCTTCTGCGCGAAGACGTTCATGCCAAAGGGCTTGAGCAATACGGCCATACCGGTTTCCAGTTGATCGCCGCCCACCGCCGAGTTTTGCGCGTAACCGGTGACGAACAGCACATCCAGTGAGGGCAGCAGGGCGCGGGCGGCGTCGGCGACCTGTCGGCCATTCATCCCGCCGGGCAGGCCGACGTCGGTCACCAGCAGATCAATCGATGCCATCGAGCTGAGCATTTGCAACCCCGACGGCCCGTCCGTGGCTTCGCTGACCTGATAACCGCGTTCGCGCAGGGCGTCGCACATCAGCATGCGCACGTGGGGCTCGTCGTCGATGACCAGCACGCTTTCGCCACGGCTGTGGGGCTGCGACGGGCAGCGGGCAGTTGCCTGTTCGCGGTCACCCAGGTAACGCGGCAGGTACAGCGAGATCGTCGTGCCTGCGCCGTGGGTGGAGCGCGCCTGAATCGTGCCGCCGGACTGGTGCACGAAGCCGTGAATCATCGACAACCCCAGGCCTGTGCCCTGGCCGATGGGTTTGGTGGTGAAGAACGGGTCGAAGATCCTGTCGAGGATCTCCGGTGCGATGCCGGTACCGCTGTCGCTCACGCTGAGTTCAACGAAGTCGCCTGGGGGCAGCTGCGCCGCGATCCCCGCGACGTGGTCAGCGGAGACGTTGCGGGTCTGCACGGTGAGTACGCCGCCGTTGGGCATGGCGTCGCGGGCATTGAGCGTCAGATTGACCAGCGCGCTTTCCAGCTGCGGCGCGTCGATCTTGCTGAGCCACAGGTCGCCGCTGGCAATGGTGCTGATGCTGATGGACGGGCCGATGGTGGACGCGATGAGCTGACCCATGCCCGCCACCAGCCGATTGACGTCGGTGGGCTTGGGGTCGAGGGTCTGGCGACGGGAGAACGCCAGCAGCCGCTGGGTGAGGGTGGCGGCGCGATTGGCCGAATCGTGGGCGGCATTGACGTAGCGATCCAGGCCGTCGACCCGGCCGTTGGCGATGCGCCGCTCGATCATTTCCAGGCTGCCGATGATGCCGGCGAGCAGGTTGTTGAAGTCGTGGGCGATGCCGCCGGTGAGCTGCCCGATGGCTTCCATCTTGTGCGCCTGGCGCAGGGCCGAATGGGCTTCGGACAATTCCTGGGAACGAGCCTGCACCCGCTGTTCAAGGGTTTCGTTGGCGCTCTGCACCTGCTGGAACAGCGTCGCGTTGTCGATCGCAATGGCGGCCTGAGCGGCCAGGGCCGACATCAGGTTTTCGTGGCGCGGGGTAAATTGAGCGGGCTCGGTGTGGCCGTAGAACAGCCCGCCCAGCACGTCACCCGAGCGCGACACCACCGAGACTGCCAGGTAGCTGCGCACCGGCGCATGGCCGGCCGGCAAGCCAAAATGCGGCGTGATGCCGCCATAGCGTGGGTCCGGCAGGATGTCGTCAGAGCGCATCACGCCCTCGGTGAGGAACGCCGGTGCGAACACCGGACAGGCCCGGGGCCCTGGCAAGTGCGCCAGTTCGGACGACTGAGCGCCCGACAGCGTGAAGAGGTCAAAATGACCGCTGGTGGCATTGTGGAAATACCCGCCAATCTCCGCGCCCGTCATCTCGCGGCCGGCATCGGTCACGGTCTGCACCAGGCGTTTGAGGTCCAGCTCCAGGGCCAGCTCGGTATTGACCCGGTTCAGCGTTTCCAGGGTCCGGGTTTCCTCGCGCAACGCCGCTTCGCTGGCCTCCAGCGCGGCTCGGGAGATATGCGCCTCGGTCACGTCGTAGCCTTCACAAAAGATACCGGTGACCTGACCGGTCTCATCGAGCAGCGGTTCGTAGATGAAATCCAGATAACGCACTTCGCACGGGGCGTCGGGATGACTGAGCTGGATCGGGGTGCGTTGCTGCACCAGCCGCTCGCCGGTGCTGTAGACCGCATCCAGCCACTCGTAAAACCCTTGGCCGACCAGCTCCGGGAACGCTTCGTAAATGGTCTTGCCCACGTAGTCGCGCTCGCCGAACAGCCGGGTGTAGGACTGGTTGACGAATTCAAAGCGGTGCTCGGGGCCGTTGAGCACGGTGATGAAGCCGGGCGCCTGCTCGAACATCTTGCGCTGGCGAACGAGTTCTTGCGCCCGGCGACGCTCGGCCAGAATACGGTCAGTCACCTCGTGGCCCTGATTGAGGATGCCCGCGATACGGCCGTTTTCGCCGCGAATGGGCGTGAGGCTGTAGTTCCACCAGCTTTCCTGCGCCCGCCCGCCGCGTTCCATCATCAACAGTTGGTCGAACGTCGAAAAACCTTGGGCGTCCCGGTAGGCCGCCTCGAACTGCGGGCCGACGACGTCCCAGATGGCCGACCAGACTTCCCGCGCCGGGCGCCCCAGCACGGCCGGATGGCGATCCGCCGGAATCGGCGCCCAGGCGTCGTTGTACAGCAGGCAGAAATCCTCGCCCCAATAGATAGCTGTCGGGAAACTCGAATGCAGGCAGATGCTGATGGCCGAGCGCAGGGACTGCGGCCAGCCCGCCGGCTCGCCCAACGATGTCGACGCCCAGTCGAAGTCCCGGATCAGCTGCCCCATTTCGCCGCCGCCCAGGAGAAAATCCAGGGGGGCAATTTGTACGGTGTCCGACTTCATGGGTGACGTCTCGACGCAGTGGTTCAGAGAAAGGATGGACTGGGGACGCAGGAAGAGATTTCCGCTTCTGGATGAACGGCAATCAGGCGCCACGCCGTGACCCGTGCTGCACTAATATGGCACTGAGCTATCAGGGTCTGGGCGGGCGCCAGTGTGACATCAATGCGTTCGCCTGTCTGGCCTATCGCGTGTCCGGCGGGCGATGGTGGCATATCCGCCATTGCCGGGTGGGCTGGCAGCGGGCATCATCCCCGTCCATTCGACACATGGAGGCGTCCCGTGCCCGACACCGCGCTGCACAACCGCCCGCAAGGCCGCCTGCTCGTCGGGCTTGGCGCGTCAGCGGGCGGCCTGGAAGTGTTGCAGCGCTTCCTGCGATTGATGCCAAGCGACTCCGGGATCAGCTTTCTGGTCATCCAGCATCTTGCGCCGACCACGCCCAGCCTGCTCACCGAAATCCTCGCCCGTTCGACCTCCATGACAGTCGTCGAGGCCACCCATGGCGCGACCCTCGACGCCGACACCCTGTACGTGATCCCGCCGCAGTACGCCCTGAGCGTCACGGCCGACGCATTGGTCCTGACCCGCTACGAAGGGGTGCGCGGCCACCATCTGCCCATCGACGCCTGCTTCGCGTCGATGGCCGAGCATCACGGGGCGAGGGCAGTCGGCGTGATTCTGTCCGGGACCGGGTCAGACGGCACTGCCGGCTGCCGGGCAATCCTCGACCATGGCGGCCGAACCCTGGTGCAATGGCCGGAAGAGGCGACCTACAGCGGCATGCCCAACAGCGCGATCCAGGCGGGCAACGCCAGTCATGTCCTGAGCGTCGAGCAAATGCCTGGGGTACTCACCGGCGCCAGGGACCCGGACGGTCCTGCATCGTCGATCAGGCAGGGGGACGCCATGCAGCAGATTCTTCTGCACCTGCGCAGCATGACCGGCCATGATTTCACGCAGTATAAAAAAAGCACCATCGCCCGGCGGATCGAGCGGCGCCTGCAGATCATGCACCTCGCTGGTGAGGATGATTACCTGCGGCTGCTGAAGGACTCGGCAGAGGAGTGCAAGTCGCTGTTCAACGAGTTGCTGATCAACGTCACTCAGTTCTTTCGTGACCCTGCTGCGTTCACGGTCATGCAACGGCAGATCCTCCAGCCGATGATCGACGCCAAGGCTCCCAATGAGCCGCTGCGAGTGTGGATCGCCGGTTGCGCCAGCGGCGAGGAGGCTTACTCGGTGGCCATTGTTCTGCATGAACTGCTGCACGCGCAGGGGCAGGCCGCCGGTGTGGTGCCGGGCATTCAGGTGTTCGCCACCGACCTGGACGCCGACGCCATCAGTACCGCCCGCGCCGGTTTTTATCCGCAGACCATCGCCAGTGACGTCAGCGCCGAACGCCTGGAGCGTTATTTCAGCCCCGTTGAAGGCGGCTACCGGGTGAAGAAGGAAATCCGCGAGATGATCGTCTTCGCGGTGCAGAACGTGATCAAGGATCCGCCCTTCACCCGCATCGATCTGCTGTGCTGCCGCAACCTGATGATCTACCTGGGGCATGCGCTGCAGAACCGCCTGATTCCGACCTTTCACTACGCGCTCAAGCCTGACGGCGTGCTGTTTCTGTCACCCTCCGAGAGCATCGGCGGGCATGCCACACTGTTCACGCCGTTGCAGCGCAAATGGAAATTCTACCGGGCCGTGAAGACCCGAACCCCCAAATCCATGCCGATGGACAGCACGCTGTCGTGGCTGCCCAAACCCATCAGCCGACCTGCGGACCGCCCTGCGACCATGACCAAGGAAACCAACATTGCCGAACTGACCCGCCGGGCGCTGCTGCAGGACTTCGGCCCTGCCTCGGTGGTCACCGATCTGACCGGCAACATTCTGTATGTCCACGGCGACACGGGACGCTACTTGCGTCCGGCGCCGGGGCAGGCCAGCCTCAACGTGGTCGAAATGGCCCGCGAAGGCCTGCAGCTGGACCTGCGCGGTGCGGTGCAGCGTGCCGCCCTCAGCGCCGAACCGACCTCGACCCAGCCGTTGCAGGTCAGCAGCGATGGCGTGACGCGCTGGGTCAGCCTCAGCGTGCGTCGGATGGGCAACACGGCTCAGGGCGAGCAATTGCTGCTGATCACGTTCCAGGAACCGGCCAGCGGCGTAGATATCCCGCCGGACGCATTGCCCGCCACGGCCGCACATCTGGCGCCCGAACGGGTCAGGCTGCTGGAGCACGACCTGGCTTACACGCGGGAGAATCTGCAGGCGACCATCGATGAATTGCAGCACCTGAACGAGGAGCTGGGCGCGGCCAACGAAGAGATGCAATCGACCAATGAAGAGCTGCAGTCATCCAACGAAGAACTGGAAACCTCCCGTGAGGAGCTGCAATCGGTCAATGAGGAACTGGTCACCGTGAACGCAGAGCTGCAAGCGAAAATCGAGCAGCTCGGCGACATGCAAAATGACATGAAGAACCTCCTCGACAGCATCAATATCGGGACTATATTTCTTGACACAAAGCTGATTATTCGCCGCTTCACGCGCGATGCCGTGAAGATCTACCGCCTGATTCCCAAGGATGTGGGGCGGCCACTGGCCGATATCTCTTCGTACATTCACTCCCTGGACCTGCTGGTCCCCGCACAGGAGGTGCTCGACATGCTGATCCCGCAAGAGATCGAGCTGTGCACTGTCTCGGGCAACTGGTTCCTGGCGCGGCTGGCACCGTACCGCACGCTGGACAACGTCATCGACGGCGTGGTGATGACCTTTCACGACATCAACAGCCGCATCGCTAACCAGAAGGCCGTGCAGGCTGCGCGGGAACTGGCGGAGGCCATCGTCGACACGGTGATCGAGCCGTTGCTGGTGCTGGATGAAAACCTCTGCGTCGTGTCCGCCAGTCGTTCCTATTACCGGACCTTCCCGACGACCGAGCCGTTGACCACCGGCCGCAAGCTCTTCGAACTCAACAACCGACAGTGGGATATCCCGGCGCTGCGGCAAAAGCTCGGCACGATTCTGGAAAGTGACACCAGCTTCGACGGTTTCGTCGTGGAGCATGAGCTGACCGGCTCAGGGCCGCGGGCGATCACCCTGAATGCCCGTCGGGTGGTAGGGGACGGCACGCGTCCGCACCTGATTCTGCTGGCGATGCAGCCTGAACGTTCGCAGACCTGAGGCGCGGGAGGACCATGAAGACGCCGCCCTCTGCGCCCCATATCGCCCAACCCGCCGACCCGCTCGACGACCTGGATGACAACGCCCGGCTGCTGCTTGACCTGCAATTGCATCAGGTTGAATTGCAGACTCAGAACGAGGAACTGCGCGCTGCGCAATCCGCATTGGAAGCCTCGCGCGATCTCTATCTGGATTTGTATGAGAACGCGCCGGTGGGCTACCTGACGCTGACCCCGCAAGGGGTCATTGAAGCCGTCAACCGCACCGGCGAGACACTGTTGACCTACCCACGTCATCGCCTGCTGCAGCGCCGTTTTGCCGGCCGTGTCGTCAGCCGGGACCGCGACCATTGGCAGCAGGTATTCGCCCGGGTCTGTCGCACCGGCCAGGCGCAAGAGTGCGATCTGAGCCTGGAGCGCACCGACGGTACGCACTGGCAGGCGCGGCTGAACTGCGCGCGCCCCGGCGGCGAGTCAAGTGGCATTCGGGTGACCCTCACCGACCTCACCGCGCGCCGCCAGATCGAGCAGCGACTCAACCTCGCCGCCAGCGTGTTCACCCACGCGCGGGAAGGCATCATGATCACCGACCCGGCCGGTGCGATCATCGAAGTCAACGACGCTTTCACTACCATCACCGGCTATGGACGCGAGGAGTCGATGGGCGAGAACCCGCGCTTCCTCGCCTCCGGCAGGACCCCGCGTGCGCAGTACGTCAGCCTCTGGCACAGCCTGCTCTCGGAGCGTTACTGGCAGGGCGACTTGTGGAACCGTCGACGTGACGGATCGGAGTACGCCGCGCGGCAGACCATTACCGCCATCGTCGATGCCCGTGGCGTCACTCAGCATTATGTGTCGCTGTTCACCGACGTCACCGAACTGCACAGCTATCAGCGTCAGCTGGAATACGTGGCCCATTACGACCCGCTGACCCATTTGCCGAACCGCGTCCTGCTGGCCTCGCGCATGCAGCAGGCGATGGCCGATGCTTTGAGCAACGGCACCCGGCTGGCGCTGGGCTACCTGGACCTTGACGGCTTCAAAGCGATCAACGATCTGCACGGGCATGACGTGGGTGATCGGGTGCTGTCCAGCGTGTCGCGACGTATGCAGCAAGCGCTAAGCGATGCCTGCACGCTGGCACGCCTGGGCGGAGATGAGTTTGTGGCGCTGGTTGTCGATCTCGATCAAGTCTGCGACAGCGCTCCGATGCTTGAGCGACTGCTGGCGGCCGCCAGCGAAATGGTGCAGGTGGGCGCGCTGAACCTGACGCTCTCGGCGAGCATCGGCGTCAGTTACTACCCGCAGGACAACGAGATCAGCGCCGATCAGTTGCTGCGCCAGGCCGATCAGGCGATGTATCAGGCGAAACTCGAGGGCAAGAATCGCTTCCGCGTGTTCGATGCGCAGCATGACCAGGAGATGCGTGGGCACAACGCGCGACTGGACCGTATCGATCAGGCCATTCGCGAGGAGGAACTGCGCCTGTATTTTCAGCCCAAGGTCAACCTGCGCACGGGCGCGGTCGTCGGTGCGGAAGCCTTGCTGCGTTGGGAGCATCCGGAGCGTGGACTGCTGTTGCCGGGCAGTTTTCTGCCGCTGATCGAAAGCAGCTCACTGGCGGAAGTGGTCGGGGAGTGGGTGCTCGAAAGTGCCTTGAGCCAGATCGAGTGCTGGCAGCGGGAGGGGCTGCGTCTGGCCGTGAGCATCAACGTTGGGGCACGGCAACTTCAACACCCTGATTTCGTGGCCAACCTGACCGAACGGCTCGCGGCTCACCCTGATGTCGGGCCGGAAATGCTGATGATCGAGATTCTCGAAACCAGCGCGCTGGAAGACGTCGAAGGGGTCTCGCGCACGCTGCGTGCCTGCGAACAACTGGGCGTGAGATTTGCCCTGGACGATTTCGGTACAGGGTATTCATCCCTTAGCTACTTGAAGCGCTTGCCGGTGGCGCAACTGAAGATCGATCAGACGTTCATTCACGGCATGCTCGACGCCCCCGGTGATATCTCGATCCTGCAGGCGATACTGGGCCTGGCCAGTGCGTTCGGTCGCGAAGTCTTCGCCGAGGGCGTCAACAGCCCCGCCCAGGCCTCACGCCTGTTGCAGCTTGGTTGTGAGGTCGTCCAGGGGTTCGGGATCGCCGAGCCAATGCCCGCGACGCTGATGCGCGGCTGGATCGACGCCTGGCTGGCTGACGCGCTCATGCCACACTTACAGATCAGTGACCTGATTGGGGCCGGGCACCGACCGCCTCCGTAGCGCGGGCCTGACCTCGTCGACGGGCGCAGGGGCGAGCTGTCGCCAGCCATAGAAGGCAAGGGCGGTGAGCAGCGCACCGATCCACACAATCACCCCGGCCCAAAACGTGTGCGACATGAAATGCCAGCCCTGCAGGACGCGCGTCGTACCGTAAATGGCACCCAGAACCATCGATGCGTAGAGGATCGCCCGGGCGTGGCGCCCCTGATGACGCCGCGCGACGAAGTACAGCGCGACCATGGTGAAGCCGCCGGAGGCATGCCCACCCGGCCAGCAGCGACCGGCGCCAGCTTCATGGAACAGGCTGAAATTCTCGAACCACTCCCTTTTCTCCATGGTCCCGCCGTACAGCGTGGTTTCCACGGGGCAGTAGATGCTGGTGTGGCTTTTAAAGAAATGGATCATGCCGGTGATGATTGCAAACGACACGACGATGTACAGGAAGTCCCGCCGGTGGCGAGCCGTGAAGCGCAGCACCGGGGCGATGCGCAATGTCTCCAGCGACCTGATCAGCCGGTCGTGCCGCCCGGGTTTGAACAGTGGCCAGATAAACGACAGGATTGAACCAATGATCGCGGCTTCCCCGGTGAGGTCGGGAATGATCCGCGGCCAGCGGTGGGTCAGGTTTTCGAACAGGCGGTTGTGGCCGTAGGGAAACTCGTGATTGGGGTAGTACAGCCAGTTGCTGATCATCTCGTCCAGGGACGTGAGGTCGAAGACCACGAATATCGCCAGCGCAATGGCGATCGGTAAACCCAGGTTCCAGGCATAAAATCGTGATCGTTCGCTTCGCACGTTGAAATGTCCCGATAAGCGTGATTATTAACTTCGTCCGGCCATTGCCGGCCGCTGGTGGAACATAGACACATGCAGGTCAAGCGGCAGTGAAGGGAATGTGAAAACTCTATTCAGATTTGAGGAATGTGTAATTCGTTAGTTGAAGCGCGCGTGTAAGCGTGAAGATTTAACTATCTGCCCGGAATGAATGA
Source organism: Pseudomonas sp. PS02290 (assembly GCF_029960075.1). NCBI lineage: Bacteria > Pseudomonadati > Pseudomonadota > Gammaproteobacteria > Pseudomonadales > Pseudomonadaceae > Pseudomonas > Pseudomonas sp. PS02290. The sequence continues at coordinate 34,228 of NZ_JASCOY010000011.1, read as the reverse complement.
CTTCTTAATGCCACTGTTTTTTTCACCTGCCGTTAACCAAACGATCATGCATCGCTGTTTACGCTTGCTCCCATTCAAGGACACAGACTTCCATCTGCCGATGGGCTCATAGTCGGAGTAACACGATGCGCGATCATTCCAATGTCCTGCTTGCACTCAGGGCGGGCAAGTTACCTCGAAACCGTCACACAGTTAGAGTGCTGCTGAGCGCTGCGGCCATCGGCGTGTCGCTCCTGCTTTTGACGGGTTACACCTATTGGCCGCGTTCGCCGATTGCCCTCGCCAGCGGTGAGAACATGAACAGGGCAGGGCTTTACGCAAGCTGGAAGAAAGGCGAGGTGGTTGTGCTGGTGCGCCACGGCGAGCGCTGCGACCGCTCTGACAAGCAATGCCTCGGGCCAGAAGACGGGATCACCCGCAACGGCAACCAGGTGTCTGCCGAGGTGGGACGATCATTAAGCCAACTGGGGCTGGACCAGACCGATGTTATCGCCAGCCCGTCCACGCGCACGGAGCAAACCGCCGCAGCCTTGTTCGGTCATCCGGTTGCGTCCCAGGACTGGCTGTTTGACTGCGAGAAGATGAACCTCGGCCGGGTCATGGCGCACAAGGCAAACGACCGTAATCTGGTGGTGGTGACCCACAGCGGTTGCATCGGCCAGATAGAAAAAGAGCAGGGCTATCCCCACGCTGATAACAGCGAATATGACAGTGCAGTATTTATATCGCTGGATAAGCGCAGTCGGCCGGTTATCCGAGGGGTGCTTAATTCCGAGGACTGGAAGCAGTTGGCGATAAAGGGCGGTTAGTAAGCCGACGTGTGCCGCTATTTACAAAGTTGATAGCCGACCCCATACACCGTATGGACCAGCGGGAAGGCAAAACCGTCGTCGACTACTTTTCTGATTTGATGCACGCGAGTGCCGAGGCCGGTGCTCTTGTGAGTGCCTTGTTCGCCCCAGAGCATTTTGGCGATCTCTTCCTTGCTGACAATGGCGGGACTTTTCAGCATCAGCAGCGCCAGTATGTCGATGTTGGTCGGGTTGAGTTTCAGGTATTTGTCCGCGCGGAACGCCCGGTACTTCCCGGTATCCAGCACCAGATCTTCAACAACCAGCATATAAATGATCCCACCCTCGCGACAGTGGCGGGATAGTAGGGCCGCGATTGTCAAAAATTGGTTTGAGGGGTGTGAAGAACTCGTGGGACTGACGCCGGGCCCTTGTTGTGGGACCGGCTTCAGCCGGGAAGGCGTCGACCGCTACACCATCGCTCCACCCGCGACGTTTTTGTATGGCAGCCACTGCTTCTGCGGGATGGGCAATTCACAGGAGTCCCCGCGCCCGATCGGGTAGTAGTGAAATCCGCTGCGCGCCAGCCGCTCGGTGTCGTACAGGTTGCGGCCGTCGAAGATCACCGGTGCGGCGAGGCGTTGCTGGATCAGCTCGAAATCCGGAGCTTTGAACTGTTGCCATTCGGTGCAGATGATCAGCGCGTCGGCATCGTTCAGCGTTGACTCCGGCGTGCCCATCAGAATCAAATCCTTGCGGTTGCCGTAGAGGCGCTGCGTCTCTTGCATGGCCTCGGGGTCAAATGCCCGCACCGTGGCGCCGGCATCCCACAGCGCTTCCATCAGCACCCGGCTCGGCGCGTCGCGCATGTCGTCGGTGTTCGGCTTGAACGCCAGGCCCCACAGGGCAAAGGTCTTGCCGCGCAGATCCCCTTCGTAAAAGGCTTTCACCCGCTCGAACAGTTTGTTCTTCTGCCGCTCGTTGATGGCCTCGACCACCGCCAGCAGGTCGTTGGAACAGTGGGCTTCTCGGGCGCTGTGGATCAGGGCGCGGATGTCCTTGCCGAAGCACGATCCACCGTAACCGCAGCCGGGGTAGATGAAGTCGTAGCCGATCCGTGAATCCGCGCCGATGCCCAGCCGCACCGATTCAACGTCCGCCCCCAGGTGTTCGGCCAGTTCGGCGATCTGGTTGATGAAGCTGATCTTGGTCGCCAGCATGCAGTTGGCCGCGTACTTGGTCAGCTCGGCGCTGCGCAGGTCCATGAACATGATCCGGTCATGGTTGCGGTTGAACGGCGCGTATAACTCGCGCATCACCTTGCGCACGGCATCGCTGTCGCAGCCGATGACGATCCGGTCCGGGCGCCGGCAATCGTTGACCGCTGAACCCTCTTTGAGAAACTCGGGATTGGAGACGATATCGAACTGCAGCAAGCGCCCGGCCTGGCGCAGGGCTTTGTCGATGTGTGCACGCAGGGCATCGCCACTGCCCACTGGCACGGTGGACTTTTCAACGATGATCAGCGGTTCGGAGCGGTAAGTGGCGATGGCCTCGCCAACCGCGAAAAAGCCCCTCAGGTCCGCGGAACCATCGTCCCGGGACGGGGTGCCGACGGCGATGAACAGCACCTCGGCGTGCTCGACCGCCAGCCGGGTGTCGGTGGTGAACTGCAGGCGTTTGTTTTCCAGATTCTCCCGCACCAGGCTGGCCAGCCCCGGTTCGAAAATATGCACCTGACCTTGCCGCAACTGCTCGACCTTGGCCTGATCGATGTCCATGCAGACCACGTCGTGGCCGACTTCAGCAAGGACGGTGGCTTGCACCAGCCCGACATACCCGCTACCGAAAACGCTGATTTTCATGAAGAAAAGCCCTGTGGAGGAGTGCTGGAAATGCGCCGAAGGTTGATGGTCAGCACGCCCATCACGATCAGCATGACGCCCAAAGTTTTCGATCCCGTGAACGTCTCGTTGAAAAATGGCAGAACCGCGGCGAGCGCATACACCAGCCCGTAACTGACGCTGAGCAGGGAATAGGCACGACTCAGCGGAAGGTCGCGCAGGGCCAGCAGCCAGGCGAGCATCGACAGGGCGTAAGCGATGATCGCGGCGCCGATCACCAGCACGGCTGCGGGCTCGAATCGCGCCAGACTCTCCGGCTCAAACCACAGCGCAGGCGAAACCAGACGACTCATGCCCCAGCGCATACCCAACTGCGCCGAACTCACCAGCAGCACGCTGCCCATTGCCCAGACGGTCGCACTCGGCCGGCTCATGCCTGGCGCCCGAGCAGCACAACGCCGGCCAGAATCAGCGCGACACCCAGCCAGTGCACGGCGTCGATGGATTCCTTGAACACAAAGCGGCTGGCCAAAGTGATGAGCACCACGTTGAGCCCGAGCATGGGGTAGGCGATGCCGACCTCCAGGCGCTGCAACACCAGCAGCCAGCCCAGCAAACCCAGGCCCAGACACGCCACTGCCAGCCACAGCCAGAACGAGCGCAACGCGGCGAGCACCCCCGGAAATGTGCCGTGCCAACGCTCCACCGCGCACTTCTGGGCGACCTGGCCCAGACACGTCAGCCCGCAGGTCCCCAACAGCAGCAGCCAGGTCATGGCCCTGTCTTCCCGTAAATGAGGATGATCAGATTGCCTTCGTCGAAGCGCTCGGCGTCCTTGGGCAGCAGTTCGAGTTCGCGCAACTCCTCGTCGCTTCTGCCGCGCATGACCACGCCGACCTGGCCCTCGCGCCGGGCCTGGGTCATCCACTCATCAACCCCTTTAAGAGTGACTTCGCGACCCTTCACGTCGGGATAACCCAAGCCGTATTCCAGCTCGTTCCAGGTGTTGAAAAACGACACGTCGGTTCTGTTCAGGCGCCAGGCCAGTGCCGAGGCAGCGCCCAGGTCATTGCTCAACAGGTGGGTGCTGGCCGCCAATTGCGCCTGATGGGCAAGCACCAACTGGTCAGGCGTCTTGTTGTGCACGACGTCATAGGGAAGTGCTACCGGCAACAGCGCCACCAGCAGCCAACCGCCCAATGCCGGCGCCGTCCAATACTTCAGCGGGCGCAGGCCTTGCAGGGCGTTGCTCGCACACCAGCCGGTCAGGACGATGAGCGCCAGGAACAGGTGCAGCGGTTCGTGGTCGTACAGCGGCTGTTTGATTTGCAGGTACAGCAGCGCCCCGAATCCGAGCAGACCAACGGCGGCGTTGAGCCATCCGTTGACGCGCAACGCGGTGAGCTGACCTTGCTTGAGGCGCTCGATCAGCGCATCGGCCATCAACAGTGCCACCGGCATAAGGCACGGCAGAATGTAGGTCGGCAGCTTGCCGTTGCTGACGCTGAGAAACGCCAGCGGCACCAGCAGCCACAGCAGCAGAAAGCCGATGTCGGGTCGACGCCGGTGCTGCAAGGCCTGGCGGAACGTGACCGGCAACAACCCGGCCCATGGCAGGCAGGACACCACCAGCAGCGGCAGGTAAAACCACCAGGGTTCGGCGTGCTGGGCATCGGCCCCGGCGAATCGCCGCACGTGCTCGTGCCAGAAGAAGAACCGCCAGAAATCGGGTTCCTGCACATGCACCGCGAGCACCCACGGCAGGCTCACGACGATGGCAATCAACACCGCCAGCGGCCCGTAGCGAAGCAGCTCGCCGAGGCGTCGCTGCCAGAGCATGTAGGGCAGGGCGATCATCACCGGCAGCGCCCAGGCAAGAAACCCTTTGGTCATGAAGCCGATGCCGCAGGCCAGACCGACCACGGCCCAGGCGCCCAGTCGCGCACGCCCGCTGCTGTGAACGGCGCACCAGAATCCCACCAGCGTCAGGTTGGCCCACAGGGTGAACTGAGGATCGAGGTTGGCGTAACCGGCTTGCCCGGCAATGAACGCAAAGCTCATGAACAGCAGCGCACTGGCGAAACTCTTGCGCGGGTCGTTCCACATCCGCGCGGCGAGCCAGTACGCGAGCGCCACGCTCAGACCACTGCTCAACGCCGACACGATGCGCACGCCGAACAGGTTTTCACCAAAAATGGCCTGGCCCACAGCAATCAGCCAATAGCCCGCAGCGGGTTTCTCGAAGTAACGCACACCCATGAAGTGCGGCACCGCCCAGTGCCCGCTGTGCAGCATCTCCTGACTGATCTGGGCGTAGCGGGTTTCATCGGGAATCCACAAACCGTGGAACCCCATCGGCAGCAGGTAGAACGCGGCGAAGGCCAGTACCAGCAGGGCGATGTTGCGCTGTTCGGCTTTGATCATCGCTGCACCCCCAGCCAGCCTTCGCGCCCGCGCAAAGCGCCACGCACCAAGTGGCCTGAAGGCAGGTGATCCAGTGAATTCGGCAGCAGCGCACCGAGGGGCTGAAAGTCGATCCCACGGGTTTTCGCCTCACTCAACAGCGCGCGAAAAGCCGGGGCCATGACGATGCCTTCGACCTCGGCATGAACGGTGTAGACGTTCAGCTTCGAGGCTGCGAAGCGCCCGAGGATGTCGTCGTTGAACGCCCGCGCGTCCAGCTGGGGCGAAACCAGTTCGTCGTAGGTCGGCAGGTCCACCGGAATCTGCGGCGTGCCCAAGGTCCCGTCGCCCAGCACCGGCCTGAATATCGACGTGCCCCGGCAGTCGCTGTTGTAGCGAAAACCGAAGGCCTCTTTCGCCTGCACCACACGCTCATCGGCGCGCCAGCCGGCGGCGGCGGAGCAGCTCACCGGGTGGCCGAGAATATCGCTGAGAACGTCAACGCCGCGCTGGATCTGATCACTCAGTTGAGCCTCGCTCCAGCGACCGGCATTGGCCTGCCAGGCATGGTGATCCCAGGCGTGCAAGCCCACTTCATGACCGGCGTCCCGGGCGCGGCGCATCAGCGGCCCGAGGTCGCGGCCAATCGGTTTACCCGGCCACGCGGTACCGGCCAGCAGAATGTCCCAGCCGTACAGACTGGCCGCCCGGGAGCGCAGCATTTTCCAGAGGAATTGCGGACGCGCCAGGCGCCACAGATGGCGGCCCATGTTGTCCGGGCCGACGCTGAAGAAAAACGTCGCCTTGACCTGCGCTTCGTCGAGCAGGTCCAGCAGTCGCGGCACACCGTCGCGAGTGCCGCGCCAAGTGTCGACGTCGATGCGCAGGCCGGCCTTCATCAGCCGCACGCGCCGGTGGTGACGGTCAGTTCGGCCTTTTCGGCCATGGCTTCCCGCAGAAAGAAGTCCAGGGTCTTGCCGATGGTTTCGCTCAGTTCGATGGTCGGCGTCCAGCCGATCAGCCGCTGGGCGTTGGCGATGCTCGGTTTGCGGTGGCTGACGTCCTGGTAGCCCTTGCCGTAGAACGACTGGCTTTCAACCTCACGGAACCCGGCGAAGGGCGGGAAGTTGTGGCGCAGCGGGTGGGCTTCGAACTGGCGCAGCAGCTCGGTTCCCAATTGGCGAATGCTGGCCTCGTTGTCGGGGTTGCCGATGTTGATGATCTGGCCGTTGCAGTGGCCGCCCTTGTTTTCGATGATCCGCGCCAGGGCTTCGATGCCGTCGACAACGTCGGTGAAGCAGCGTTTCTGCGCGCCGCCGTCCACCAGCCGGATCGGCGTGCCTTCCACCAGGTGCAGAATCAGCTGAGTGATGGCCCGCGAACTGCCGATGCGCGCGGAGTCCAGGCGGTCCAGCCGCGGCCCCATCCAGTTGAACGGGCGGAACAGGGTGAACTGCAAACCCTTCTGCCCGTAGGCCCAGATCACCCGGTCGAGCAACTGCTTGGACACCGAGTAGATCCAGCGCTGCTTGTTGATCGGGCCGACCACCAGGTTCGAGGTGTCCTCGTCAAAGCTGGCGTCCTGGCACATGCCGTACACCTCGGACGTCGAGGGGAAGATCACGCGCTTGTTGTACTTGACGCAGTAACGGACGATTTTCAGGTTTTCTTCGAAGTCCAGCTCGAACACCCGCAGCGGGTTGCGCGTGTATTCGATGGGCGTGGCGATGGCCACCAGCGGCAGCACCACGTCGCACTTTTTGATGTGGTACTCGATCCACTCGGAGTGGATGCTGATGTCGCCTTCGATGAAGTGGAAATTCGGCCTGGCGCGCAGGCGTTCGATGGCGTCCGAACCGATGTCCATGCCATAGATTTCGTAACGGTCGTCCTGCAGCAAACGCTCGGACAGGTGATTGCCGATGAAGCCGTTGACCCCGAGGATCAGCACGCGGGTGCGCCGGACCGGGCGGCGCGGGTCAATGCCCTGCAAGCGCGAACCCTCCACCAGACCGAACTCCCGGGCCAGTTGCGCGCCACTCAGGTACAGGCCGTCGTCGCCGCGCTGACCGGCACTGATCACCAGCGAGCCTTCGCCGCACGCAATGCGCAACGGCTCGCAACCGAGCACGGTGCCGGGCGCTTCGCCGGTGTAGCCGGTCTCTGGGCGCGCGGCCCAGACAATCAGTTTGTGCTCACCCACCGGGCAGAAAGCGCCGGGGTAGGGCTGGGTCACCGCCCGCACCAGATTGCCCAGCCGCGTCGCCGGCAGCGACCAGTCGATCAAGCCGTCGGCAGCGGTGCGCCGGCCGTAACAGGTGGCGGCGGATTCATCCTGGGGTGTCCCCGACAACTGACCCCGGGCAAGCAATGGCAGGGTTTCCGAGAGCAGGTCCGCCGCGGCTTCACGCAACTTGCCGTGCAGGGTCAGCGCCGTTTCTGTCGGGCTGATGGCGATGCGTTGCTGGGCGAAGATGGGCCCTGCGTCGGCGCGCTTGACCATCTGATGCAAGGTCACGCCGGTTTCGCTTTCGCCGTTCACCAGCACCCAATTGGCCGGCGCCCGGCCCCGATACCTGGGCAGCAGCGAACCGTGCAGGTTGAACGCACCGTCTTTTGCGCAGGCCAGCAGCGGTTCGCTGAGCAACTGGCGGTAGTAGAAGGAGAAGATGAAATCGGGTTCAAGCCGGGCGATGCGCTGAAGCCACAGCGGGTGGTTGGGGTCTTCCGGGGCGTGCACGGCAATCTCGTGTCGAGCGCACAGCTGGGCCACCGAGCCGAAGAAGGTTTTTTCCTTGGGGTCGTCGGCGTGGGTGAACACCGCAGCGATCTCATACCCGGCGTCGAGCAGGGCCTGCAGGCCAACGCAGCCAATATCGTGGTAAGCGAAAACGACAGCTTTCTTGTTCATGGCGCAACCTTGTGGGCGTAAGCGGGGGCAGAAGCGGGGGCGTCAAGCGCAATCACCGGGGACCCGCGCACGACTTTTTCAATGAAGAAACGCGGCCGTGCGCGCACGTCGCTGTACATGCGGCCGAGGTATTCGCCGAGCAGGCCCATGCCGATGAACTGCCCGCCGGTGAACACGAACAGCACCGCAAACAGGACGAAGGTGCCGTGCCCGGCCCACGGTGCGCCGAAGATGAGTCGCAGGGCGACCAGCGCCAAAGCGAACAGCACGCCGAGCAAGGCCATGCCAAAACCGACGATGCTCAGCAGGCGTAGGGGCGTGGTGGTCATGCAGGTGATCAGGTCGAACATCAGGTTGATCAGGCGCATGGGGCTGTATTTGGAATCGCCGTACTCGCGTTCGGCGTGCTCGACCAGGATTTCCGTGGTGTGCCGGGCGAAGCTGTTGGCCAGAATCGGGATGAAAGTGCTGCGCTCCCGGCAGGCGAGCATGGCGTCGACGATGTTGCGTCGGTAGGCGCGGAGCATGCAGCCGTAGTCATTCATCGCCACGCCGGTGGAGCGCTGCACGGCCAGGTTGATCAGTTTCGACGGCCAGCGCCGCCAGGCGGAATCCTGCCGCTGGTTGCGCACAGTGCCGACCACGTCGTAGCCCTGTTCGGCGAGTCGCACCAGACGGGGAATCTCTTCGGGCGGGTTCTGCAGGTCGGCGTCCAGGGTGATCACCACGTCGCCCTTGCACTGCTCGAACCCCGCCATGATTGCCGCGTGCTGGCCGTAATTGCGATTGAGAATGACCGCCACCACGTGGCTGCCTTGTCGCTCGGCGGCCTCTTGAAGCAGCTCGGCCGAGGCGTCGCGGCTGCCATCGTCGACCAGGACGATTTCGTAGGCGCAGTTCAACAGGGCGCAAGCGGCCTCGGTGCGGCGCAGCAACTCGGGCAGGCTCTGTTCCTCGTTGTAGACCGGGATCACAACGGACACACAGCGGACGGGATAGGCTTTCAAGGGCGCGCTCCGACGATGGATTCAATGGCACCGACCACGCGCTCGACATCGTCGCCGGTCATGTCCGGGAACAGCGGGATCGAACACAGCCGCGACGAATTCCATTCGGTGTTCGGCAGGTGCACGTCCGGGAAACGCTGGCGGTAATAGCGGTGCAGATGGGTGGCGATGAAGTGAATGCCGGTGCCAATGCCGCGCTCTTGCAGGGCTTTCATAAACCCGTCGCGGTCCAGACCGCAGCGCTCGGGGTCGATGCGCAGGATGAACAGGTGCCAGGCGTGTTGTTGCGGGTAAACGGGCTGAGAGAGCGGCATGACCCGGCTGTTTCCCAGTCGCTGCAGATAGTGCTCGGCGAGCCGGCGGCGTTGCGCGTTCATGTGATCGAGCCGGTGCAGTTGCACGAGGGCCAGGCTGGCGTTGATGTCCGCCAGGTTGTATTTGAAGCCGGGCTCGATGACTTCGGCCTGGGGTTTGCGGCCCAGGGTCAGGCGGTCGTAGGCATCGACGCCGAGGCCGTGGAATTTCAGCTGACGCACCCGATCTGCCAATACGGCCAGATCGGTGACCAACATCGCGCCTTCTGCGCAGGTCATGTTCTTGATCGCATGAAAGGAAAAAATCGCCGTGCCACAGCTGCCCACCGGCCGGCCGTTGTAGGCCGTGCCCGCCGCGTGGGCGGCGTCTTCGATGACGGCGATGCCGTGGCGCTCCGCGAGGGCATAAATCGGGTCGAGATCACAGGCCGCGCCGGCGTAATGCACCGGGACAATGGCTTTGGTGCGTGGGGTGATGGCCTGTTCGATCAGCGCCGCGTCGGTCATCAGCGTGTCGCGGTCGACATCGACAAACACCGGGGTGGCGCCCAGCAGGCAGATCATGTTGGCGGTCGAGACCCAGGTTTGCGAGGGCGTGATCACTTCATCACCGGGTCCGACGCCCAGGGCGAGCAAGGCGATGTGCATGGCGCCTGTCGCCGATGAAACCGCGACGGCATGCCGGGCACCGACCCGTTCGGCGAACTGCGCTTCAAGCTGCTGGCATTCGGCGCCCGTAGTGATCCAGCCGGAGCGCAGCACGCGGGTCACCGCCGCCACTTCTTCATCGCCGATACTGGGGCGGGAAAAAGGAAGAAAAGCCTCATTCATAAAGAGGACGCCCCACTGAAGTTCAAGTTTTGAACACACTCGTCCGCTGGCGCCACTGTGCACCGGCTGGAAAGTCATTTAAATCGCGTGCAGGTATTCATCACAGTGCCGTAATGGGCACCGCGTCATCTATGTGACTTATTCATCAGATGACCAGATCTCATCAAGTAGTTCGGGTATTGCGTTATCCGGAGGTTAATCTCGCCAATATGAAAATAACGTGGGCGCTGCGTCAGTTTTCCGTGTGTGTTCTTCAGTACGCCATAGCCAGTCGCTACGGGGCTATCAGCTGAATGTGACGGTTGTTCGAGTATTGTTTTTGTTTCGGGTGGCGTATTAAAAAACGGGCTGTTATTTAATGTTCAGACAGCTTGGGTTCAGCATTTCGATAGTTGTCGACAGAGGGCTATAAACAGCCGAATTGGCCAATGTTTTTTAACCGCTCCATTCAAGTTATTTGGCACTTGCGGATGCCCGTTCCGCTAAGTTAGCGCCCGGATACTTAATCGGAGCTGAACATGAAGCATGCTCGGGCGAGGCTGCAGGTCACCGCACTGGATGCATGCAGTGCTTTTTAGTGGGACCGGCTTCAGCCGGGAAGAGGCCCGTGCACTCACCCACAATTTTGCAGCGCGCCACCTGACGCTTTCCCGGCTAAAGCCGGTCCCACAATTCGCGGCGCACGCGATACTTCTGAATGCACGCAATGCTTTTTAGTGGGACCGGCTTCAGCCGGGAAGAGGCCCGTGCATTCACCCTCAATTTCGCAGCGCGCCACCTGACGCTTTCCCGGCTAAAGCCGGTCCCACAATTCGCGGCGCACGCGATCCTTCGATTGCTCAGCGCATCAACCGACCTGAGTCCAGTGGGTTTTCGGCGGTTCTGACCCCGGAACGTGTCCGGGCAGGCGCACGAAAATACTGTAGCGGGTCTTGTTTTCGATGGCCTCGAAGGCCGCCAGTTTGTCGATCAGCGCGGCGTTGACCACCTTGCCCGCGTTCAGCAGCAGCATGCCGTTGTCGGCGTTCAGGTTGCGCACCAGGATCATGCCCGGCACCAGCTCGCGGGTGGTGACGGCCTTGACGGTCGGGTCGTTGAGCACCGCATCGTCCAGGTACGCTGCGCAGGCCTTGGCGAAATCCTCGATCAGGCCGGGGTCGTAGAGCTTGCCGGCGTAGCGGCGGATGAACAGCAAGGCCTCGCCGCTGCTCAGGTGTCTTTCCAGAATCAGCCCGCGCTGCAGTTCGATGAAGTCCACGGCCAGCTTGAGCAGCCGTGCGCCGTAGGGAATCGCTTCACCCTTGAGGTGCGCCGGAAAGCCGCTGCCGTCCCAGCGCTCCTGATGATGCAGAATCAGACTGGCAGCGTCCTGGATGGGTTCGAGGGTCATCAGCAACGATTCGCTCTGCCGCGGGTAACTGCGCCAGGTGTCGCGGTCGGCGTGGCTGACCATGTCCGACGGCGTGTTGATCAGCGCGTCGCTCCAGCCGAGCTTGCCGATGTTGTACAGCGCGGCGGCCATGCACAGGTCGCGGCGGGTGGACTCGTCCAGATTGAGTTGGCTGCTGCACGCGTTGATCAGGTCGATGACGTCGCGATTGGTCTGCTTGTCCACGGGCAGTCGCTGATTGACCAGCATCGAAAACACCTCGGTGCCGGTGGCGTAACTGTGCTTGAGCTCCTCGTAGGCCAGATCGAGCATGTCGGCGGTCTGCTGCAATTCGGCGGTGCGCGCCAGCACGCGTTTTTCCAGGGTGGCATTGAGGCTTTTCAGCTCATCGTTCTGCCGTTGGGTGAGCTGTTCAAGGCGCTGTCTTTCGCGTTCGGAAAACTGGAATGCCAGGGACTGACGCAGGGTCAGCACCAGCTCTTCGTCGGTCCAGGGCTTGGCGATGTACCGATGCACATGGCCCTGGTTGATGGCTTTGACGATGGTTTCGAGGTCGGCGTAGCCGGTCAGCAGGATGCGTGTGGTGTCCGGGTACAGGCTGTAGACCCGCGCCAGCAGCGCCGCGCCGTCCATGCCTGGCATGCGCGCGTCGCTGACGATCAGATCAACCGGCTTTTCGGCCATGATCGCCAGGGCCTGTTCGCCGCTGGTGGCCAGCAGCAGGTCATAGGGTTGCTCGCGAAGCAGGCGGCGCAGGCTGTTCAGAATCGATTCTTCATCGTCCACCAGCAGGACGGTGGGGCGGTGCTGCAACGAAACACTGGTTGAGGCTTCCATGATTGACCCCGTTCGTACCGACATCGTGCCCGTGCCCTGGCTGCCATCCTGACTGACATCATCACCGGCAAGGACAGCTGGATGCCGCAAGATTAGTTGAGATATCGCGACTCTTCGCGGCTTTTGCGCAATATAAATCGCCCCCTCAACTTCACCTTCGGCAGGCCGACACAAGGGCATGAGTCCACGGATTGAGGCGCTTGGTCGATCATGTTGCTCCTGCAGATATTCTCGATCATTTCCGTCTGCCTGCTGGTGCTGCTGGGTCGCTGGCTGCTGCACAGTTATCAGGTGATCAATCGGGTCAACGAGGACCTGCGGGCGGCCAACGAAGGATTGGAGCAGCGCGTCGAGGAGCGCACCCGGGAATTCAGACAGGCCAGTCATGCGTTGCAGGTCGAGATCGACGAGCGCAAGCAGCTGGAGAGCCAGTTGATCGGCGCTGAAAAGCTCGCCTCACTGGGGCAGATGGCCGCCGGCATCGCTCACGAGATCAACAACCCCATCGGTTTCATCTCGTCGAACCTCGGCACCCTGGCGGTCTATTTCGGCAAAATCCAGGAAGTGCTTGAGGCCTACAAAGCGGCCGAGGATCAGCTCGGAGTGGCTGGGGTGCTTGAATCCCTCAATGCCCTGAAAACGCGCCTGGACCTGGCCTTTGTCGAGGCGGAAATCCCGTTGTTGATTCAGGATTCCCGGGAGGGGGTGGCCCGCGCCGCGCAGATCATCAAGGACCTCAAGGACTTTTCCCGGGCCGACACCCACCCGCAATGGCAGTGGGCGAGCCTGCAGCGGGGTATCGATTCGACGCTGAACATCGCCGCCTATGCGGTCAGGTGCAAGGCGGACATCGTCAAACACTATGTGCCGTTGCCGGACATCGAATGCCTGCCGGCGCAGCTCAATCAAGTGATCATGAATCTGGTGGTGAACGCGGCCCAGGCGATTGGCCCGGAGCGCGGCACCATTACCTTGCGCAACGGCGTGCAGGGGGACAGCGTGTGGCTTGAGATCAGCGACACCGGGAGCGGCATTGCGCCGGACGTGCTGCCGAAGATTTTCGACCCGTTCTTCACCACCAAACCGGTGGGCCAGGGCACCGGGCTGGGGCTGTCGCTGTCGTACGGGATTGTGCAAAAGCATCGCGGAACGATCAGCGTGCGCAGCGTGGAAGGGGTCGGCACGACGTTCCGTATCGAGCTGCCGATTCAGCAGCCGCGCCCTGAAGAGGGCGCAGTGAACTGAACGTCAGACGTGCGCCATTCCGGGCACGTCCATGTTGATCCGGCGCCAGGCGGCTTCGGCAAAGCTGTACACCGAAAATGCGATCAGCCCCAACGCCATGACCATCAGCACCACGCCCCCGGCGGGCAGGTTTTGCAGGGCGTTGAGCGCGTCTTTCAGACCGGGCGGGTGCATCGCCTGATAGCTCGAACCGCTGATGGCCAGCAGCACGCCCATTTCGACAAACGCCACGCCGCGCGCGATCAGGCCGAAGCGGGACACCGGGGTCACGTATTTCATGACCTCTTCGTCGGCCTCGAAATACTTCTCGAACGAGGCTTTCCAGCCCTTGAAGAAATGCGCGATGCCGACGCCAAGGGGCACCAGCGCAACGAGGTAGACCACCAGGTTGGAGTGTTTCCACGACAGCAGGGTGGCGAGCAGGTCTTGGGTCTGACCGCCGCCGCCACCGCCGGAACTGCGCAGGCCGTCGATCAGCAGGCCCAGGGCAAAGAACGCCAGCGCACCGTTGACCAGCCCACCCGCGAGCAGCCCGCCACGGATCACCAGGCCCTTGAATTCGTTGCCGTGATGGTCCACGTCCCGCGTCGCCTGCAACACGCGCCAGGCGGCAAACGCGAGCAGGCCCGCCACCACCAGCCCCACCAGAATGTGACCAAACGGTTGGCTGAACAGGGCTTCGAGGCTGCTGTGGCTGTCTTTGGGGCGTGACGAATCGCGGGCAGCCAGCAAGGCGAAAATGCCGATGATCAGGTACAGAACGCCGCGGGCGGCGTAGCCCGATCGGGCAAGCAGGACAAGGGTGTGATGCGGGGACATCGAAGGTTCTCCGGTTAAGCAATAGATGAGCAGACCCGGGAGCGCGCAAGGGGTTCGATCAGGTTGCTTTTTGCAGGACCGGCATCCAGCGGGATCCCGATGGCTGCACGCGATGCTAAAACCAAAGCGATCAACTCGCCGCAGATTGAATGCGCTGACGAATCCAGGCGCGGCTGTGCTCCAGCACGCGGTCGGCCATCATGGTCGGGAAATGGATGAAACCGTGGGGCGCGTCGGGCAACAGGTGCACTTCGACGCCGGCGGTTTTCGCCCAGCGGTCCGCCATTTGCAGGGTGTCATCGCGCAGCGGGTCCAGTTCGCCGACCCACATCAATGCGGGCGGGAAACCGGATAAGTCCCCATACAACGGCGACAGCGGCGGCGCCTGACGCTGGGCATCGGTGGTGTCTGGCGTCAGCAGGCGCAGGGCGGCAACCATGCCCGGTCCGTCCAGCACCAGCGTGTCCTTGCCTGCCGCTCGCACGCTCGGCGTGCCGGTCAGGTCATAAACCCCGTAATAGAGCAGGGCGCCGCACACCCGCTTGAACAGCTCGGGCCAGGCCTTGAGCTGCAGCAGGGTCGCCGCCGCCAGATGCCCGCCCGCCGATTCGCCGACAACGATCACCGGCAACCCGGCGAACTCCGGGCAACCGTCACCCAGCAGCCACCGCGCCGCGACCAGGCAGTCTTCCATCAGCCCTTCGACCGGCGTTGACACCGCCAGCCGATAATCGACCGAAACAACGGCCACATCGCACGCCCGCACCATGGCCATGTTCAGGTCGTCGTTCATCTGCGCGTTGCCGATCACCCAGCCGCCGCCATGAATGTCCAGCACCACGCCTTTGGCCTTGCCCTTGGGCCGGATGATCCGGACCGGCACGCGATGACCGTCGATAAACGCCGTGGTGCGTTCGGCGTGCAGGCCATGGCGGGCCAGCTTCGCCGCGCCATTGAGCTGGCCGACGCGCAACAGCGACTGAATCAAAAGCGGGGTGAAGCGGTTGCGGATACGAAAGCGCGGCAGCCAGGCCAGCTTCTGGTTGAAGCGCCGCGCCTGCGCCAGTTCGTCGTCGGGAAAATGCAGACCGTCGTTGCTGTCCAATTGCGTGCTCTCTCTCGGGCTCACACCCGCCAGTGTTGGGTACTGACTTGGGCTTCGTCCGAGGCTGAGAGTTTCACGTGCGTGACCACAACAGTTGACGCCTGCCGCAGCGTATATGCCGGGGCGATCGTGCATGGCCACGATGTATCTGCTCGTGCCCACGCTCTGCGTGGGCATGCCTCCCGAGACGCGCCGCGTCATCCCGCCCCCAGACCTTAAACAGCCGCCAACGAACGGACGCGGAGCGTCCGGGGCGGCATTCCCACGCGGAGCGTGGGAACGATCAACAAACTACCGGCTACCCATCGGCGGCGTCGGCTTGATCAGCTGCAGCTGCTGACGATAGTCATCGGTCACTTGCCGCGCCTGGCTGTTGCTGGTGATGACCCGTGGGGTGATCAGCACGACCAGTTCGGTGCGCTTCTTGCTCTTGCTGGTGTTGCCGAACAGCCAGCGCAGGCCCGGGATGCTGCCCAGATACGGCACGGCGGACACGGTGTCGGCGTTGTCCTGTTTGATCAGGCCGCCGAGCAACACGGTCTGACCGCTCTGCACCGCCACCTGGGTCGACACCGAGCGGGTCGAGATCCGCGGGTTACCGTTGGCGTCAGTCGACGTGTCATTGGCGTCGCTGACCTGCTGCTGGATGTCCATGTACACCAGGCCGCCCGGATTGATGCGCGGCACGACGTCGAGGATGACCCCGGTCTGCACGTATTCGACGCTGCTCAGGGTAGCGGTGGTGGCCGAGGTGTTGACCGTGGTCTGGCTGATCGGGATGTTGTCACCGACCTGAATCTGCGCCTGCTGGTTGTTCATCACCACCAGCGACGGCGCCGACAGCACTTGCGTGCGGCCGCTCTGTTCCAGCGCGTGAAGGGCGATCTGCAGGTTATTGCTGACGAACGAATAAAACAGCGAATCGGTGGCGCCGAGCCCAGCACCGCCGCCGCCCAATGCGCCCTGACTGCCAGCGGTGTTCGCCACGGTGGTGCTGGTGGAATTGCCGGCCAGACGGCCGAGGTACCACTGCACGCCAAGGTCCAGCTCGCCGGTCAGGTTGACTTCAAGAATCCGCGTCTCGATCTGTACCTGCATCGGCGCGTTGTCCAGGCGCTTGATGGCGGATTCGATCTCCGCCCACTGGGCCGGACGCGTGCGGATCAGCAACTGGTTGCTGCTCTGCTGGGCGGTGATGCGGGTGCTGTCGTCCAGACGCTTGCTGGCGACAGAACCGCTGGCCGCGGCGTCCGAGCTGTCGCCCTGACCGCTGCTGTCGGCGCTGTCTTCGGACGTCTCGCCGTCCTGCTCTTCATCGCCTTGCTGAGTGCCGGTTTGCAAACCACCATTGGCGCCACCCATTCCTGAACCCATGCCGCCACCGATCCCGGAGGAGCTGCTGTTCAGGCCCTGACCGCTGCCGCTCAGGCCGCCGCTGCTGCCGGTGCCACTGCCGTTCAGCGAGGACAGCGAACGGGTGCGCAGACCCGGTGCGACCTTGGCCGCGCTGTCGTCCTTGATCTGGCCGTTGCCGTAGATCTGCCGCAGGTATTTGGCCAGGTCCGAGGCCTTCATGTTGCGCACGTCGTAGACGTACATCTGCGGCTCGTTGCCGCCGCCTTCGTCGATGGTGTGAATCCAGTCGCCGACTTCGCTCAGGTAGCGCGGCTGGGAAGAAATCGCCACCACCGAGTTGGTCCGCTCGATCGGCAGAAACTTGACCATGCCCGCCAACGGCATACCGCTGTCCGGGCCGAACATCTTCTGCAGTTCGGGCATCAGCTCGCCGACGCTCGCGCGTTGCAGGCCGTAGACGGCGATGGACATGCCCTTGAGCCAGTCGACGTCGAAGGTGTCGATGGTGTCCTGATAATTGGCCAGTTCATCCGGCGTACCGGCGAGGCTCAACACGTTGCGCGCCGGATCGACCAGCAGGAACGCGTTGTCCCGGGCGAAGGGCTTGAGCAGCTTCTGCATCTCGGTGGCCGAGATGAAACGCAGCGGGAACAGCCGCGCCGACAGCCCGGTGGACGGTCGCGCCACCGGCATCTCTGGGACCAGCTTGCCGGCAACGGCCTGATTGGCCGGCAGGATCACGTAACGGTCGCCCTGGCGGATCATCGCGTTGTCGGTCCACGACAGCAGCGTTTCCAGAATCGACAGCGCCTGCTGCTTGTTCACCGGCTGCGAGGTCGAGAAGCTGACGTCGCCTTTTACGCCCTGATTGATGCTGTAGTTCTCGTGCAGCAAATCGCCGAGCACGGTGTTGATCACCGCTTCGATGGGCTGATTGGCGAAGTTGAAGGTGATGTCACCGGCCGGCGCCGACGCGCCTTTTCCACCCGCGCCGGTCTGGGCCGGGCCCGCACCGCGTACGAAGGTCTGGTTGCCACGAATGATCTGCTGGCGCGCGGGCGCAGGCTTGGCGCCGGGGTTGTTCGGGCTCGGCGCTTCAACCGGATCGCTGACCGGGCCTCGCTGCGAGCCGGTGCCATTGAGTGCTTCCTGCATCAGGGCCGGATCGTTTTCAAAACGTTCCGGGGTGGACGCGCATCCAGCCAGGGCCACAGCGGTGGCCAGGCACAACAACGGGCTGCGCAGACGGGAAAACTCAGGGGTGCGATTGTTCATGGTGTGGGTACGTTTGGAAGAGTAATAGGGGGGACTTTCGACGGCGGCGGAAGGCGCAGCATGGGCAGACGCAGTTCGCGGGTCTGGCCCTGATGGCTGAAAGTGGCGTGTTGCGGCGTGACCGAATCCAGGGTCCAGCCGTTGTCCAGGGTGCTGCCGACGGCCAGCTTCAGGCGGCGCTTCTGCGGCAACTGCAGCAGCACCCACTGTGAGGCGCCGTCGATGATCACGCCGCTCAGGCTGATGCCGTCCAGGGACGAGGCCTGGGATTTGCCGGTGACCAGATCAGGCTTGCGATCCGGGCTGAACATAGACTGCTGCCACGTCAGCGCAAGGGCCTGGGCCGGCAGCGCAGGCAATGCCGCAGGCCCGGCCGATGGTGTGGCTTCGCGCGCTTCGCCGGCCGGCAACCAGTCGATGTCCTGACCGGCGCCCATGCTCAGGCTGACGGCGACGGCGGCGAGGGCAACCGTGGCCGCGCCGAGCGCGAGGGTAAGGGAGTCGAACTTCATGCGTCAGGCTCCTCGGACGGTGTCGGTGGTTCAGGTTGTTCATCCAGATCGGCTTGCTCGGCGGGATCAGGCTGCTGCCGGGATTCGGTCGCTGGCTCGGCGGCGGGGGCTTTGGACGGCAGCGCCTTATGCGGCGCGGCCTGCTGCAGATAACCGCGCAACAACAGATGCACCTGCAAGCGTCCGGCGCCGCCAGTGGCGGGGGCGGTTGTGGCGCGGCGAATGCTCAGGTTGTCGATGAACAGGAACGGCTGGCCGTATTCCAGTTCGTGCAGCAAGCCCACCAGCGGCTCCATGGCGCAGTCCAGGGTCAGGCTGACTTTGACTTGACGATAGGGCTCGGCACTGTCGCGCTCGGGGGTGATCGGCATGCGCTGGGTGACCTGGCAACCGGGGCCCTGATCGGCGTGGGCCTTGACCAGATCGAGGCTGCGCTGCATCAAATCGGCCGCCACGGCGCTCGGGTCTTCGCCGGGCAACAGGCTGCTGCGGCTTGACGGGTCGCGGCGGGCCGCCTGCAATTGCTGCTCAAGGCTGTCGCGCTGGGCGAGGGCGCCGGCGTAGCGTTGTTCCTGTTGGCGCAGAGTGTCGGCCTGGTCCTGCAGGTCGCTCAACGGATCGAGAAACCAGCTTTGCACCAACAGCCACCACGCCGCCCAAAGGACCAGGGCCAGCGCGATGAGCGCGGCGCCGCGACGTTCACGGGGGGTCAGTTCACGGCGCATCGGCGGACTCCTTGCGCAACTGGGCGCGCAGGGAAAAGCGCTCTTTGCCGGTCTGCGCGTCGGGCTGAATGATCCCCTGGAACTGCGCGTCGGTGAGGGTGCGGCAGTCTTTCATGCGGCTAATGAGGGCGCTGGCCTTGGCGCTCTGGCCGGTGATCGACACGCTGCCGCCGTCAGAGATTTCCAGCTGCTCGACCCAAGTGTCAGCGCCCAGGCAACCGGTGAGGTCGGCGAGCACGTTGGAGGTGGTCGGCTGCGCGGCCTTTTGCTGGGCCAGATAGCGCGCGGCGCCCTGGGTGTTGATCAGTTCGCGGCGCAGGTTCTGCACTGCTTGCACTTGGCTGCGTTGCTCGTCGACGTGCTGTTGCATCGCTTCGACCTGGGCCGTGCGTGCATTCAGCCAGAGCACCATGCAGGTCAGCAGCAAGGCGCCACAGACCACGGCGAGGAAACGCGGCAGGCGCGCGGAACCTGCAGATGCCGGCTTCAGCTCGGCCGGCAGCAGATCAACGTTGAGCCGTTCGCCTTTGCCGTTGCGCGCATCCACGGCATACAGCGGCAGGCCGCGTGCCTTGCAGGTGTCGATGACCGGCTGCAAACGCTCGCGCAGCACCGCCACCAGCAGCACCTGCGCCAGGGTTTTGCCCTTGGCGGTGACGCGCGCGACGTACTGCATCTGCTCGCGGGGGTAGGGCGTGTATTTGTCCAGCTCGAAACCGACCACGCTGTGCAGGTCCCGCAGCGCCGCCAGCGGCAGTTGCAGCGGCTGCGCCAGGACCATGCCGGCGGGGAGCATCAGGATCAGCCGCTCGCCGGTTTCGTGGGCAATGTGCTCGGGCAAGGGCCAGTCAATCAGCCGCTCGCGCACCTGGGGCATCAGCCGGGCGCGGACGCTTGCGGGCAGCAGCGCCTGCAACTCCTCGAGCCAGGCCTGCCACACGTGCTGCGCCGGGCTGTCACGCCACTGACTGCGCACCCGGGCCTGCAAGGGCGCCAGCTGCTGTAAAAGTGATTGCTTCATTCTTGCCAACGCAGAACGCGATACGGTCGCGCTCCCTCCTTCGATGGGTTCAATAACAACGTGACGTTGAGCGTCGTGGTGTAACCGCCGGGCAATGTCGCCTGGCTTCGAATACTGACGACCGGGCCGGCGTCTTCGGTTGCGGGGCCCGCTTGCGGCAGCCCCAGCGCTTGCCGCAGCCAGGGCGATGCCATGCGCGGATCGGGCGCGGTCAGGCCGCTCCATAACGTGACGTGCGGGCTGGCGCACTGGTACAGCGGCTGGCCGATGCCCGGCAGTTCGCGCACTTCCTCGACCATCCGCAGCGGCGCCCGGCCGCCGCCGCGACGCTGCTCCAGGCCCTGGGCCACTTGCCGGGCCAGGTCCGGACTCGCCCCGCACGCCACCAGCAGGCGGGCGAAGGATTCCGCCGGTGCCGCGTTGAGGTCCAGCTTGCCGGTCTCGCTGCCGAGACTTACTGCCATCGCGGCCTCATCGAAACGCAATCCATGGGGCTGGTTGTCGGCTTTCCAGTGCCGTTGCGGGTCGCGGTCCAGTTGCGCCAGCACCGCCATGCCGATACCGGCTTCTGCGGCGAGTACCGCCTGGGTGTGCTGGCGTTGCCACAGGGCCTGACGGTTCTGCAGGTGCACCCAGCCCAGCAAACCGGCGAGCAGGGTACTGAGCAGCGCCAGCACCCACAACACCAGGAGCAGCGCGACGCCCTTTTGCCGACGGCCTGTCATAACGTGTGCGCCTCGCCGGACAAATCCAGGCGCAGATTGATGCTTTGCAGCGGCCACGGCACGGGACCGGCCAGTTGCGCGTCGATGCGCACGCTGACGGGCAGGCGTCCCGGCCATGGCCAGTGATCCAGCCACGCGGTTGATTCGCCGGTGGGCGACACACCGCGGTAACTCAGTTGCAGCGCGCGCACTTCATGCAACAACACCTGGGGTTCTTCGGCCGGCAGCAAGGCCTGACCGCGCAAGCGCTCCAGGCTGATCTGCAAACGCTGACCGGCCGCCAGCGTCACGCTGTGCCGGTACAAACCTCCGCCTAATGTGGCGGGCAGCGGCGCATAAAAGCTCATGGCCTGGGCGTCGCCCTCGAACACCGGCGCCTGACCGGGCTCGGCCCCGCCGGCCGCGAGGGGTAGGGCCTGACCGATGGCGCTGCGCAGGAAATTCTGTGTCGAACGTATTTCGTCCAGCCGCGTGCTGTAACGCTCGGCCTTGGCCATGGCGCGGTTGGCCCCGGTGATCGCCGCTCCGACCATGGTCAGCAGCACCCCGAGCAGGCTCAGCACCACCAGCACTTCGAGCAGCGTAAAACCCTGGCTTCGACGCGTCATTGCCCTGCACCCGAGTCAGCACTGCGCACTTGCAGGCTGCTGTAATGGGCGCGGCGCGCTCCGTCGTTCACTTCGAGATCCAGCCGCCATGCCGTCGCCGGGCTGTTGCCGCGGGGCAGCGCGCTGACGTCCATCTGCCAGTTCACGCCGCTCCACTTGCCCTCGGTCCGGCCCGGCTGCAAGTGACCGGCGCTGGCTTCATCAATCAGCGAACGCGCGGCCAGGCTTAACCGGTCACTGCGTTGCGCCTGCTGCAGGGCCCGTGCGCTCTGCCCGAAGGCGACCACCAGCACGCTGCTGCACACCGCCAGCACGGCGAGGGCAGCGAGCATTTCCAGTAATGTGAAACCGCGCTGACGCCTCAATTGAGCGTGCGCAACTGAACGTTGCCGGTCAGCCAGTTGATGTCGACGCGCCAATGTTTGTCGCCCCGGGCCAGTAACAGATGGCCGCCGCTGGAACCGCCGTCCGGGTAGAACTCGAACGCCGGGCCCAGGCCGTCAGCGGTCTGCAGTTGCACCCGCATGTCGGTGGGCAGTTGCACCGGCTTCAGTTGCGGGCCTTGAAGCCGACCGTTGCGCAGATCAAAGCGCGTCTGCGCCGGTTGCCCGGTGACGATCGCCTGCACCCGCGCCGCGCGCAGTGACTGCACCACCTCGCTCAACGCCCGGCGCTCACTGGCCGCGTGCAAACCCCGACCCACGCCAAAGCTCACCAGCCCGACGCTGATGCCGATCAGAACGATCACCACCAGCAATTCGAACAGGGTGAAGCCGCGGGCGCGGGGCAGGGCGTGCATGTTATTCCCAGTTACCGATGTCGGCCTTGTAGCCGTCACCGCCAGGCTGGCCGTCCTGACCGTAGAAGATCAGGTCAAAGCTGCCGTGCTCGCCCGGGTAGCGATAGCCGAATGCGTGGCCGAACGGGTCTTTCAGGTCCGAAGGCTTGGCGTACGGACCGGCCCAACCGGTGGCATTGGCCGGCTTGGTCACCAGCTGCTGCAGATTGGCCGGCGGCGTACCGACGTCCAGGCCGTAGCTTTCGACTTTCATGCCGAGGCTGGCGAGTTGCGCCTTGCCTGCGCCGTATTTGCCCTTGTCGACGTTGCCGCCGACCTGACGCACGACGATGGTGGCGACGATGCCCAGCAGCACGATCACGGCGAGCATTTCCAGCAGGGTGAAACCGCCCTGGCGACGGCCTTGGGCAGCGTTGAATCGGGACATGTCTATTTCCTCAAATGTTACTGGTAAGGCTCATCAGCGGCAGCATGATGGCGAGCATGATCACCGCCACCATCACCGCCATGACAACAGTCAGGCTCGGCACCAGCGCCGCGAGCAGGCGGTCGATGCCGCGCTTGGCCTCGACGTCGAACACGTCGGCGACCTTGAGCAGCATGCCGTCCAGGTTGCCGGCCTGTTCGCCGACTTCGATCATCTGCAGGGCCAGCTCCGGCAGCAGCGGTTGCTCGCCGAACGCCTGGGCAAGCGTGCCGCCACCCTTGACCCACTCGGTGGCCTGCTCGACCTGGGCGCGCAGGGCGTAATTGCCGCAGACCTGACGGACGATGGTCATCGCCTGCAACAGCGCAACGCCGTTGCTCAGCAGGGTGCCGAGGGTTCGGGCCAGACGCGCGGCTTCGATCCGCTGCAACAGCGGCCCGATGACTTTAATGAACAGCAGGCGCCGGTCGTGACGCTGACGTCGCTGGGGATCTCGGCGCAGCACGGCGACGGTCCAGATCAGCCCGACGATCGCACCGAGCAGCAGCAATCCATAGGCGCTGAGAAATTCACCCAGCCACAAAATGGCTTGGGTGATGAAGGGAATCGGTACGCCCAGATCGCGAAAGATCGGCACGAACTGCGGCACCACGTAGGCCAGCAGCAGGGCCAGCGAACCCAGCACGCCGACCACCAGAAAGATCGGGTAGATCAGCGCATTGATGACTTCGCCGCGCAGCATCTGGCTGCGTTCAAGGTAATCGCTGAGCTGGCGCAGGGTGTTTTCCAGGGACCCGCCGGCTTCGCCCGCGCGCACCATGCTGATGTACAGGCTAGAAAACTGGCCGTGCTCTTCTTCCAGCGCCTGGCTCAAGGGTTTACCGGCCTTGACCTGTTCGCGAATGCGTTCGAGCAGTGCCTGGCGCTTGGGTTCGTGGGTCTGCTTGAGGAGGATGGTCAGGGCGCGTTCCAGCGGCTGGCCGGCACCGAGCAGGGTCGCCAGTTGCTGGGTGAAACTCACCAGCGCCGCGCCGTTCATCGCACCCCGGCGCATGGCCGCGCGCAGGCCGCTGTTGGCACTGGCTTCGAGGCTGAGCAGCAACAGGCCGCGCTTGTGCAGAATCGCGGTGGCTGCGTTTTGATCAGCCGCTTCGAGGGTGCCGTGTTGGGCGACGCCGTCGGCATCCAGTGCGCGGTATTTGAAATGGGCCATGGTCAGTCGCCACGCGTAACGCGCAGCACCTCTTCAAGGGAGGTCACGCCGGCCACTGCCTGACGCAGGCCTTCCTCATATAAGGTGCGCAGGCCCCCGCGACGGGCGGCTTGCTCCAGCGTCGAGGCATCGGCCTGGCGCATCAGCAGGCCGCGCAACTCTTCATTCATCACCAGCAATTCGGTGATGGCGCTACGGCCGTGATAACCGCCGCCGGGCAATTCGCTGGCGGGACGATAAAGAGTAATCGGGCGCTGATCGGTGAAGCGATCCAGCCCGTGCTCGGCGACCAGTTCCTGCGGTGCTTCAAAGGCGATGCGCGTGAGCGGATCCAGCCTGCGCACCAGCCGCTGGGCCAGAATGCCTTTAACGGTGGACGCGATCAGGTAGCTTTCGACGCCCATGTCCAGCAATCGCGTGATACTCGCGGCGGCACTGTTGGTGTGCAGGGTCGAGAGCACCAGGTGACCGGTCAGCGACGATTGGATGGCGATGCGGCAGGTTTCCAGGTCGCGCATCTCGCCGATCATGATCACGTCCGGGTCCTGGCGGACAATGGAGCGCAGGGCGCCGGCGAAGTCCAGGCCGATGGCTGGCTTCACTTGAATCTGATTGATGCCCTCAAGCTGATACTCGACCGGGTCTTCAACGGTGATGATCTTGCGCTCGGCGGTGTTGAGCCGTGACAGCGCAGTGTAGAGCGTGGTGGTTTTGCCGGAACCGGTGGGGCCCGTCACCAACAGAATGCCGTGGGGGTTTTCCAGCACGTCGAGGAAGTTCTGCAGGCGCTCGCCGTCCATGCCCAGGCTGGGGAAGTCAAAGCTGACGGTCTGCCGATCCAGCAGACGCATCACCACCGACTCGCCGAAACTGGTGGGCACCGTGCTCACCCGCAGGTCCAGCTCTTTGCCCTGGATGCGCAGCATGATGCGGCCGTCCTGGGGCAGGCGACGCTCGGCGATGTCCAGCCGCGCCATGATCTTCAGTCGCGAAATGATCGCCGCTGATGAACTGGACGGTGGAGCCTCGGCTTCGTGGAGCACGCCGTCGATGCGATAGCGCACTTTCAGCTGGCTTTCGAACGGCTCTATATGAATGTCCGAGGCGCGTTGCTCGACGGCTCGCTGCAGGATCAGGTTGACCAGTCGAATGACCGGCGCCTCGGACGCCAGGTCCTTGAGGTGTTCGATGTCTTCTTCGGCGCCGCCGTGTTCGTCGAGGGTTTCGATCAGCGAGCCCATGGCCGAACGGCCCTGGCCGTAATAACGCTCGATCAGCCCGTCGACCTCACTGCCAGTACCCACCGACACATACACCGGCGCCTGGCAGGCGTAGGCCACGGCGTCCAGCCCGTAGGCATTGCCCGGGTTGGCTGCCAGCAAATGCACGCCATCGGCATGGGCGCCAATGGGCAGCAGGCGATAGTGGCGCAGAAAGCGCTCGCTCAATTCCGGCAGCGGTTCACCCGACAGCGTCACGTTTTCCGCCAGCAGCAAGGGCGCTTGCAGCGTCGAGGCCCACGCCCTGGCCAGGTCCAGTTCCGAGACCAGCCCCAGGCGGGTCAGCAATTCGGTGAGCGAGCTGCCTTCGGATTCCTGGGCCAGCCGCTGTGCCCGTTCCAGATCACCTGTCTTCAGCCCGGCATTGGCCAACAGCCACGCACACAGCGCTTCGGCCGTGTGCGCGGTCAGTTGTTGGCTATTGATAGGGGACAGTTTTATGGACACAACGGGGATTCAAATAAGTGAGGCCTCTGACGAGACCTCGGGGTGATGTATAAACAGCCGTAATAAAACAGTAACTAACGGAGTGCGTTAGTTTGTCGCAGACGACGTATTAGCGGTCGGACGGCCACGCTTGTTTTCATCAGCCTGATTCTGTTTGGTGGCTTTCACGGTGGTGGCATCTTTTTGTGTTTGCGTCATGACAGTGGAATCTGCTGCGCCGGAAACAGTTTCCTGAGTATCGGAGTCAGCGGCCATTGTTGCAGTTGCAAACGACAGGGTCAGTGCAGCGATGGCGCCCAGTACTGGCAGTTTCATGTGATGTTTCTCCAATGTTTGTCATGTGTTTGAAATGATCGCAACGCTGGCTTCAGCGTGGGCCCACCGCTCGTTTCAGGGGTGAAACCCAGTGTTTACGGGGTTTCAGGCATTGAGCGGTGAAAATTGCTAAACCTACAGACCTGTAGGTTTAGCAAGAGTTCAGATGATGTATCAAAAAATGTCGAGTTTGTTGAAGATTGATTTTTTTGTTTGACATCAATTGAAAACAATTGCCTTAATTTAAACGTCTCGGGCAACGCTCGTGCAGTTCGGTGGCTCATCGCCATTAACGTTAGTTACAGAAGATCAAATTGCCCACACTCATCGTCACGTTGTAACGCCACTTTCCCGTTCACCGATGTTCTTTCGAGAACTTCGGTATAGGCCGAGTCATGCCTGAATTAAAGGCTTGTGGCGTGTCAACTGCGACAAATGAGCGCGGGTGATACTTGGAGAGCGTCCCCTATGCGAAACCGTAAAACTTTCGGTGCCCACTCGGCACTGGCTTTGTTGAGCCTGGCTATCTGCCACGCCAACGCAGCCGACACCACGACCCAAGAGCAACTGGCGGCCAAGGAACTGCGCGCTGACAAAGCGGCAGAAAAAACCCTGGCGAAGATGACTCAGGAAGAAAAGCTGGCCTACATCGGCGGCATCGGTGGTTGGGACGTCAAGCCGCTGACCCAGTACGGCGTGCCACAGATCCACGGCGCCGACGGTGGCGCGGGCATCCGTTACACCAGCGAAGGCAACGATCCGGGCGTGGTCTATCCCTCCGGCCCGAACCTGGCGGCCACCTTCAACCCGCGTCGCGCCATTGATTTCGGCCGCGCCCTGGGCTACGACACTGCCAGCGGCGGCTACCAGTTCGTCACCGGTCCAGGCATGAACCTGTACCGCATGCCGTGGAGCGGCCGTGCCTTCGAATACCTCTCCGGTGAAGACCCGTTCCTCGGCGCAAGCCTGGGCCCTGCGGTCATCAACGGTATCCAGCAGCGTCGCGTCTGGGCGGAAGCCAAGCACTACGCCGGTAACGACCAGGAAACCAACCGCTTCATCCTCAACCAGGTCATGCCTGAGCGCGTTCTGCGCGAGATGACCCTGCCGCCGTTCGAATCCGCCACCAAGAACAGCACCGTGGCGATGATGATGTGCTCGTTCCAGAAAGTGAACGGCGAGTACGCCTGCGAGAACAAGCACCTGATCGCCGACATCCTGAAGAAGGAATGGGGCTTCAAGGGCCTGGTGCAGAGTGACTACAACGCCGTCGTCCACGGTCTGCCAGCGGCACAAGCCGGCACCGACCTGGACATGATGGGCGGCCAGATGAACAGTTCGGTACTTAAGCCGTACCTGGACAGCGGCGAGCTGGACATGGCGACCATCGACGACAAGGTCCGCCGCATCCTGAAGAACATCTACCTGTATCAGTTCGACAAGTTTGCACCGCTGACCACGCACAACATGAACAGCGCCACCAGCAACAAGGTCGCTCTGAACATCGCTCGCGAAGGCATCGTGCTGCTGAAAAACCAGGGCGACGTGCTGCCACTGGACAAGAACAAGGTCAAGCGCATCGCTGTCGTTGGCGACCTGGCCAAGTACGCGCCGCCGACCGGTTTCGGCAGTGCTCACGTTGACGCCACCCGTTACATCAGCGAGCTGAGCGGTCTGCGTCAGATCGCCCCGGGCGCCCAGGTCGAGTTCCTCGACACGCTGTCCCTTGATCCGACTGCCATGCACTGGACCACCACCGACAGCAAAGGCAACAGCGTCGCTGGCATGAAGACCGAGTACTTCAACAACGCCACCTGGTCCGGCGACCCGTCGGCCACCCAGATCGACACCTACGTCAATCTGGACTGGTCCACCGACAGCGTGCCGAGCAACGGCGACACCGCCAATACCTCCATTCGCTGGAGCGGTCAGGTCACCCCGACCATCAGCGGCGACCAGGTCTTCAAAGTCCGTGCCGACGGCGCCGTGCGTCTGTGGGTCAACGGCGAGAAGATCATCGACAACGGCGACGGTGAGAACATCACCAACAAGAGCATTCCGCCGACCATCCCTGTTTCCGGCAAGATCAAGCTGGAAGCTGGCAAGGCTTACGACGTGAAGCTTGAGTACTCGCGCCGTGACGGTTACCTGTCGACCATGGGCGGCCTGGTGGGCGTGCAGATGTCGACCGCTTCGCTGACCGCACCTTCCGACCTGTCGCAATACGACGCGGTCGTGGTTGCCGTGGGTAACAGCGCCGAATACGAAGGTGAAGGTTTCGACCACAGCTTCGATCTGCCTGAGTACCAGAACGAGCTGATCCAGAACATCGCCAAGGCCAACCCGAACACCGTGGTGACTATGCACGGCGGTACCGCGCTGAAAATGAGCGACTGGATCGACCAGGTGCCGGCTGCGCTGCACGCGTTCTACCCGGGTCAGAACGGCGGTCAGGCCCTGGCCGAGATTCTGTTCGGCAAGGTCAACCCGTCGGGCAAGCTGCCGATCAGTATCGAGCGCAACATCGAAGACAATCCGCTGTACAAGGATTTCCCTGCCTTCGATAACACACGCACCAAGGTCAAGGAAATCACCTACGCCCACGACCTGACCATGCTCGGCTACCGTGGCTACGACAAGACCAACACCAAACCGCTGTTCGCCTTCGGTCACGGCCTGTCGTACACCCAGTTCACTTACAACAACATCTCGGTCACCCCGGGCGTTGCAGTGGGCAACACGCCGATCAAGGTCTCGTTCGACCTGACCAACAGCGGCAAGCGTGCCGGTTCCGAAGTCGCCGAGCTGTACGTCGGCCAGCAGAACCCGAAAGTCGAGCGCGCCGTCAAGGAGCTGAAAGGCTACAAGAAGGTCTTCCTGCAGCCGGGCGAAACCCGTCACGTCACCATCGAACTGAACGATCGTTCGCTGGCGTACTTCGACGAGGCAAGCAAGCAGTGGGTGATCGATGCCGACACCTTCAACATCAGCCTGGGCGCGGCTTCGGACGACATCCGTCTGAATGCCAAGCTGGTCAACCCGTTCCGTCAGGAACTGTCGACCACCACCAGCAACCCGCTGCCACGTTCGGCGCTGAACTCGGTCAAAGTGACCCTGCCAGCGGTGAAGACCGGCGGTGTGCTTGATCAGACCGAAGACACCGACGCAGCCAATGGCAACACGGACTACGACGGCAACACCGAGTACTGATTGATCGCAACGGGAAAGGGCTGAGCAACAGGTCGGCGCCGGGGACTTGATCCCGGCGCTGGCTGAGGCCTGAACCCGAGTGACAACCTGAGCTTGAGAAACAGAGAATGAGGCGATCCGGCCAGCCCGGATCGCCTCATTTTTTATGCGCGGATATCGCGCTCGACCTGTGCCATGTAACTGTCGAAACGCTGCACCAGATCCACCGTCTCGGGGAAGCGCAGCCATTGCAGCTGCAGCCCGTCCATCATCGCCAGTATCTGGTGAACGATCGCGTCCAGATCCACATCCCCACGCACTTCGCCGGTGGCCACCAGATGGTCGAGCCGGGCGCGCATGCGTCCGTGAATCGTCACATAGCGGGACTGAAACCATTCCCACCCCGGATGGCTGTCCACCAGGCTTTCGGCGTTCAGCATGCTGAACGCGCGAATCACGCCGGGCGCCGTCGCGTTGGAACGGTTGATCTGCCGGAGGCCGCTGACGAAGCCCTGCAGCGTCGGCTCGCTGTGCAGGTTGCTGATCACTTTGTGGTTGACCTCGTCTCGACGGGCGAGCACGCCCATCAGCAGAGCGACCTTGTTCGGGAAGTGATGCAGCACGCCCGCCACCGAGATGCCGACAATGTCGGCGATGCGGGCAATGGAGGCGCCGGTGTAGCCCTCCAGCGAAAACAATTGCAGCGCAGCGTCGAGCAGCTCTTCGCGGCGTTTCTCACCCTTGGGGGCGCGACGGGTGCGGGGGAGTGTGTCTGACGTATTTCCTGTCATCGGGTTTACCTGGCGTCTCCATGATTTGCAGGTGTCTGGGCGTTTCGGCAGGCCTGTCCCGACGCCGGGTTGCGAGGAAGCAACGGACGGCAAGGCGCGGCAAGTCGTCGCGGGTGCTGAAACGGCACGCTCTGTTTAAGGGTGCGACCGGGTTTTGGCAAGCGAAAACTGATATTCAGGACTGCCGGCAGGCGGGTGCCACCGTTCGGGTGAGCCCTGTCCAGAAAGTGGGAACTCCCGCCGCGCGTGCCTCTCCTTTGAAGTAACTGACATACAAGGAGGATTCACTGTGAACGAACAAGCCAATCCGGGAATTGCCTATCTGATCGAATGCGCCGAGGAGACGACGATTGATTCGCGGCTGTTTGCCATTTACGAAGCCCTGGCCGAAGCGGGCGGGCTGATCCCGCAGGAATACTTGATCAAGGTGGCGCGCGAGACCACCGCAGGCCCCAAACAGCAGTTACTGATCAGGCTGATCGGCAGAGCCAGTCGCGCCCAGGTCCACTGATCAGGCGCGGCCCCCCGTATTGGCCCGCTGACGCCGATTGAACCCTTTCACGACCCGGAGCGCTTGCCCCGTCGGCAACGCTCCGAGCAGTAACGCACCTCGTCCCAGCAGCGCGCCCATTTCTTCCGCCAGGTGAACGGCAGCCCGCACACCACGCAGGTCTTTACCGGCAGCTCGCTCTTCTTCAAATCGCCTCTCCGGCGTCGAGCTTGCCCAGCAGGGACTCGCCCCTTTGCCACAGCGCGTCCTGCTTTGCTTCAGTCATCCGGTCGAGGTTCTTGTAAACCATGCCCATCCGTTGATTGGCGCGCAGCAGGTTGCTGTGGCGCATCACGAAATGCCAGTACAGCGAATTGAACGGGCAGGCGTCCTCCGTCGTGCTTTCCTTGACCTTGTACGCGCAGCTGCCGCAGTAATCGGACATCCGCTTGATGTACTGGCCGCTGGCGCAATAGGGCTTGGAACCCAGATAACCGCCGTCGGCGTGCATGACCATGCCGAGGGTGTTGGGCAGCTCGACCCAGTCGAAGGCGTCCATGTAAATCGCCAGGTACCACTCGCAGATCTCTTTGGGCGCGATGCCGGCCAGCAGGGCGAAGTTGCCGGTGACCATCAGCCGCTGAATGTGATGAGCGTAGGCGTGTTCAAGGCTCTGGCCGATGGCCTGGCTCATGCAGTTCATCTTGGTCTGCCCGGTCCAGTAGAACTCCGGCAGCGCCCGGGTATTGCCGAATGAGTTGCCGTCGGCGTAATCCGGCATCTTCAGCCAGTAAACGCCGCGCACGTATTCCCGCCAGCCGATCAGTTGGCGGATGAAGCCTTCAGCGGCGTTTAGCGCGACGCCGCCCGACCAGTAGGCCGACTCGACGTCGCTGCACAGCTGGCGCAGATCCAGCAAACCGATGTTCAGCGCCGCACTGATGCGCGCGTGGAAGAGGAAGGGCTCGTCCATCGCCATGGCGTCCTGATAGTCGCCGAAGGCCGCCAGCCCATAATCGAGAAAGTACTGCCACAGCGCCTGGGCGTCGGCGTGGGTCACCGGGTAGTCAAAATTGTCCAGAGAGCCGTAGTGACTGGCGAATCGCTCACGCACCAGTTCCAGCACGTCGCGGGTGATGGCGTCCGGTGCGAAGCGCGCCGGGTAGGGCGCCGAGACCCGCTTCGGCAGCGCCTTGCGGTTTTCCGCGTCGAAGTTCCAGGCACCGCCTACGGGCGTGCCGTCGCTGTTGAGCAGCAGGCGCTGCTTGCGGCGCATCTCGCGGTAGAAGAATTCCATGCGCAGCTGGACCTTGCCGCTGGCCCATTTGGCAAACTCTTCGCGGGAGCACAGAAAGCGTGTGTCGCTGTGCCAGACCAGCGGCAGGCTGCATTCCCTTATGGACTGCTCCAGACGCCAGTCGCCGCATTCGGTGGCGTGGACTTCTTCGGCCTGCAAGGACGCATGCCAGCGCTGCAATTCAGTCGGCACCGAGCCGGTGTTCAGCGGGTCGTCCAGCGTCACGTACTGAACGATGATGCCGCGCTCCTGCAGCGCCTGGGCGAAATGGCGCATGGCGCTGAAGATCAGGGCGATCTTTTGCGGGTGATGGGCGACGTGGGTGGCTTCTTCCATGACCTCGACCATCAGCACGGCGTCGCGCTCGGCGTCGAGTTCGGCGAGGCAGGCCAGGTCGAAGGACAGCTGATCGCCGAGAACCAGGCACAGGCGGCGGACAGGCATCATCGATTGTTACCGCGTGACGCGTCGGCACTGCGGGCTGTTGGCATGAATCGACGGAGGACAGATGAGAGAAGGTTGGGCACAGGATTCCTGAAGAGCAGGGAGTAATGGCGCCGAGCATAGCGGTTTGCCCGGCGCGCGGTCATGGGGCTAGCCGGATACGTGGCGCCGGACACACTGCATCAGGCCCTGCAACGGACCGGATTCCACCGGAGCGGGAACGCAGACCGTGCGCTCCCGGTCGCCTTCGCTGATGGTCAGCGTGTAATGCTGCATCCCGCGCAGCGCACGGGCGGGGTGTCGACCTTCCGGCAATGCGAAGAATTTGGACGCGTCGACCAGTTGTCGCAACTCCTTCTGGTCGCCCTCCGGCAGGGCGTCCACTTCAATGGTATTGGGCTTGTTCAAGCCCGGAAAATAGGCGACCCCGCCGCTTTCGCTGAATGAGATACGCATGTGGGTGGCTCCTTCTTTTGCCAGATGGCCATGGCGGATCATTGCGCATTGATGCCCACGGCCGCCCAACCTTCTTTTACCGCGATTTGGGCTTCTTCGCCTACACCGTACAGCCGGCCGGCCACATCGTGGGTGATCCGCGCAAAGCGCACGAAGCCGGCATTGGGTCGCAAACGTGAATCGCGCAACGCGTCGTACCAGATGCGCCCGGCCTTTTCCCAGGCATGGCCGCCAATGCGCGTCGCCACTTGATAAAACGCATGGTTGGGGATGCCCGAGTTGATGTGCACGCCGCCGTTGTCGTCGTAGGTGTGGACGAAGTCGTCCATGTGACCCGGTTGCGGGTCCTTGCCCAGCACCTTGTCATCGAACGCAGTGCCGGGGGCTTTCATCGAGCGCAGGGCGCTGCCGGTGATCTTGTCGGTGAACAGGCCTTCACCGATCAGCCAGCTGGCCTGCTCGGCGGTTTGTTTCAGGGCGTACTGCTTGATCAGCGAGCCGAACACGTCGGACATCGATTCGTTCAGCGCGCCGGCCTGGTTGAAGTAGACGAGCCCGGCTTCGTCTTCGGTGACGCCGTGGGCCAGTTCGTGGCCGATCACGTCGAGGGCGATGGTGAAGCGGTTGAACAGTGACTGGTCGCCGTCGCCGAAGACCATCTGCGCGGAGTTCCAGAAGGCGTTGTTGTAGCCCTTGCCGAAGTGCACGGTGGCGTCGAGGGCCATGCCGGCGTCGTCGATGGAGTTGCGGTCGAAGACGTCGAAGAAGAAGTCGAAGGTGGCGCCGAGGCCGTCGTAGGCTTCGTCGACGGCGATGTCGCCGCTGACGGGCTGGCCTTCGCCGCGGACGAGGGTGCCGGGCAGGGTTTCGCCGCCGTCGGCGGTGTAGATGGAGCGTCGTTTGCCGGTGGGGGCTACGGCGGCGAGGTGAACGAGGCGTCGATCGGGTTGTGCGCTGAGGCGCAGGGAGCGGAAGGTGTTGTCTTTGGCGCGCGTGCGCAGGGCCGCTTCGCGCTGGGCTTTGTTGCCGTTGCGGGCGATCTGGTCGAGCAGGTACGGGGGGATGAGGCAGAGGATGGGGTTACGGGTGTGGTTCCTGCACATGGGCAATGCTCCTGGGCTACATCGTTCGATTAAGCGACGCGTCGCGGTCTTGCTTTAATCGACAAGCCAGGGGGATCTCGCGTTCCCCAAGGTCAAAAGCGTCTGCCTGGGGGCAGACTGTTTCGCCTTCGGCGAGTTACTTGGAAAAGCACCCCAAGTAACCAAGGGTGCTTGCTCCTGGTTGGGCCCGACTTCGTCGGGTTCCTTCACTCCGGTCCCGGGGGGGGGGGGGGCCCCCCGCCCCCCCCCCCCCCGGGG